>JAISOP010000078.1 GCA_031275525.1 Tannerella sp. | reverse complement strand
AAAAATAACGACCGGACGGCCTGTGACGCGCTGTGGCAGATTCTGCGCCTGGCCGATTTCGTGAAATTTGCCAAACTGCATCCGCTGCCCAACGAAAACGACTTGAGCATGTCGAATGCCTGTCTGTTTATTGATCAGACCAAACCGAAGGCAGCGCCTCCGCCGGTCGCCGCACCGGAAAAACCGGAGACGGAAGTGAATAATAAACCGGATGAATATAACCGGACAAAAGGAGACGTAAAATGATATTTGCAAATCCCGCTTATCTGTATTTACTGTTACTGCTCGTCCCGCTGATCGGATGGTACATCTGGAAGATGCGCAGGAATCAGGCGAGCATGCAGGTCTCGTCGTCCCGGGCGTTTGTTCCCGCCAGGACAAACACGTGGAAGGTCTACCTGCGCCATGTGCCCTATATGCTCCGGATGGTCGCCATTGCCTTCCTGATCGTGGTACTGGCCAGGCCCCAGTCGACCGATAACTGGCAAAATTCAACCACCGAAGGGATTGACATCATCCTGGCGATGGACATTTCGAGCAGTATGCTGGCCGAAGACCTGCGTCCCAACCGCCTGGAGGCCGCCAAGAACGTAGCCGCCGCTTTTATCAGCGGACGGCCGAACGACAACATCGGGCTGGTGGTCTTCTCGGGCGAGAGTTTCACGCAGTGCCCGCTGACAACCGACCATGCCGTTTTGCTGAACCTGTTCAAGGACATTCGCAGCGGTATGATCGAAGACGGAACGGCCATCGGACTGGGACTGGCCAACGCCGTCAGCCGGATTAAGGACAGCCAGGCCATATCGAAGGTCATCATTCTGCTGACCGACGGCTCCAACAACCGCGGTGAGATCGCCCCGGTCACGGCGGCGGAAATCGCCCGGACATTCGGTATCCGGGTCTATACCGTCGGCGTGGGGACGAAGGGCGAAGCGCCGTATCCATTCCAGACGGCTTTCGGCATTAAATACCAGAATGTCCCGGTGGATATTGACGAACCGACGCTGAAACAGATTGCCGCCACCACCGGCGGACAGTATTTCCGTGCGACCGATAACGCCAGCCTGAAAGCGATTTACGCCGAAATCGACCAGATGGAGAAGACGAAAATCAGCGTGCAGGAATTTAGCAAAAAGCAGGAGGAATACAGGAATATAGCCCTGCTGGTCTTTGCCCTCCTGCTGCTGGAGATGTTGTTGAGATATACACTGTTTAAGAAGATACCGTAAAGAAAATAGCTTATGTTTCGTTTTGCAAATCCGGAATTTTTATACCTCTTGTCGGTACTTCCCGTACTGATACTGTTTTTCATCTTCACGGTCATTTCCGGGAGGAAAGCCATCCGGAAATTCGGCGACCCGGAACTGGTACGCCAGCTGATGCCGGAAGCTTCTCCCAAGCGTCAAAGGCTGAAATTCGGCTTGCTGTTTGTTGCCGTGACGACGCTCGTCTTTGTGATTGCCGGGCCGCAGTTCGGATCCAGGATTGAGACGGTCAGGCGGCAGGGCGTGGAAATCATGGTCTGCCTGGACGTCTCCAACTCCATGATGGCGGAGGACATCAAACCCAACCGCCTGGAGAAGGCCAAACAGATGCTGGCACGCATGACGGACGGCTTCTCGGACGACAAGGTCGGACTGATCGTTTTCGCCGGCGACGCCTTCACGCAGCTGCCGATTACATCGGACTACATCTCGGCCAAAATGTTCCTCTCGTCCATCAATCCCTCCATGGTTTCGTCGCAGGGAACGGCGATCGGCGCGGCCATCAGCCTGGCCATGCGCTCGTTCACGCCCGACGAAAAGGCAGGAAAGACGGTACTGCTGATTACGGACGGGGAAAATCACGAGGACGACGCCGTGAAGGTGGCCGCATCGGCGGCGGAAAAGAACATCACGGTGAATGTGGTGGGTATCGGACTGCCCCAGGGTGCGCCCATACCGCTCGACGGCACCAGCAATTTCATGAAGGACGCCGGCGGCAATGTGGTCGTCACGCAGTTGAACGAGCAGATGTGCCGGGAAATCGCGGCCGCGGGGAAAGGCATTTACGTCCGTGCCGACAACACCAATTCGGCTCTGCGGACGCTGCAAAGCGAAATCAATAAAATGGACAAGTCCGAAATAGACAGTAAGGTCTATTCGGAGTACGACGAACAGTTCCAGTTGCCGGCGTGGATCGTACTGGTGCTGCTGATACTGGAATTTTTGGTCATGGAACGGAAGAATCGGATATTTCAAAAGGTGAAATTATTTTCTTAATTGATTGGAACTGTGAGTATGAGACTTAAAGCAATCATCGGAATGACGGCCGGCCTTATGTGTGCCGGGACGCTCTTCGGCCAGAAAGCCGAACGCAAGCATATCCGCGAAGGGAATACATTATACGGCAGCGAAAAATTCACCGAGGCGGAGATTGCTTACCGGAAAAGTGTGGACGTGAACCCCCGTTCCGTCGAGGGTGCATACGATTTGGGAAACGCCCTGTACCGCCAGCAGAAATATCCCGAAGCGGCCGAACAGTACCAGCTGGTCGCCGGACAGAGCGAGCGGCTGCTGTCGGAAAACCGGGCAGCCAACGCCCTCCGCCTGGCGCAGGTTTACCACAATCTGGGGAATATCGGAATGCAAAACAGGGAATACGCGAAGAGCGTCGAAGCCTACAAACAGTCGCTGAGGCTGAATCCGAAAGACGACGAAACGCGATATAACCTGGCCCTGGCGCAAAAGTTGCTTGACGACCAGCAACAGCAGGATCAAGATCAGGATCAGGATAAAGAACAGCAGGACCAGGAGCAGGAACAACAACAGGATCAGCAGCAGCAACAGCAGGATCAGCAACAGGATCAGGAACAAAAGACGCAGGAGCAGCCCCAGCCCGACGAGCAGATGAGTCAGGACAATGCCCAGCAGATACTCGACGCCTTCCTGCAGGACGAAAAGGACACGCAGGAAAAGGTAAAGAAGGCGCAAGCAAAACAGCAGGAACGTCGCCGGACCGACAAACAGTGGTAAAAAGATAAAACGAGAACCGATATGAGACAGACAGTCATTTTCCTGTTCGCAGCGATCTACTCCGCCGTAGCGACGTATCTGAAGGCGGACGATGTGACTTTCAAGGCCGCCGCTCCCGAAGCGGTTGTGATGGGGCAGCAGTTCCGGTTGACCTATACGCTCAACGTGGACGACGGGCGGGAGCTTCGCATACCGGACATGCCCGACTTCGACGTGCTCATGGGGCCTACCTCCTCGGTATCCAGAAGCATACAGTTCATCAACGGCGTACAGAGCAGTTCGGTTACGCAGACATTTACCTATATCCTGATGCCGAAAAAGGAGGGAACCTTCAACCTGGCCCCGGCAACCGTCAAGGTCAAGAATGCCGGTTATACCTCCAATGCGCTGACGATAAAAGTCCTGCCGCCCGACCCGTCCGGCAATACCGGCGGACGGCAGGGTGGGGGAGGGGAAAGCCAACCGGCCACCTCGCCCACCGGCATCGGAAGCGAAGACCTTTTTGTCCGCATGATACCCTCGCGCCGGAATGTCTATGAACAGGAAGGTTTGCTGGTAACCTTTAAAATTTATTCGCTGGTAGATGTAGCAAGCGTTCCGAGCCTGAAATTTCCCGAATTTGAAGGCTTCCTGGCACAGGACATCGACGTAAACCCGCAATGGACGCTGGAAAACTACAACGGACGGAATTACCGTACCGCCGTGCTGAAACAGACGTTTCTCTATCCGCAACGTTCGGGCCAAATCACCATCGAGTCCGGGAAGTTCGACGTGCTCGTGCGGGTGCGCACGCCCAAGCGGATTCGCAGTATTTTCGACGAATTCCTCGATACCTACCAGGATGTAAAAAAAGAACTGACGTCGCCGGCGGCCACCGTTGACGTCAAGCCGCTGCCCCCCGGCAAACCGGCCTCCTTCAACGGCGCCGTGGGAAACTACACCATGAGGACCTCCGTCAATACGACAAACATGAAGGTCAACGAAGCCGTGACGGTGACGGTCCATCTTTCCGGCAGCGGGAATATCCGCATTGCGAAAAATCCGGAAGTCCTGTTCCCGAACGATTTCGAGGTTTACGACCCCAAAGTGGATACCAAAATCAAGACCACGACCGCCGGCACAAGCGGCACGAAAACCATTGAATACATGGCCATCCCGCGTTATGCCGGCGACTTTGAGATTCCGGCCGTCACCTTTTCGTACTTCGACCCGAAAGACGGCGCCTACAAAACCCTTCGCTCGGATGCCTATGCGCTGCACGTCGAAAAAGGCGCCGGCGGAGACGCGGACGCCCCGGTGGTGTCGAATTTCAGCAACCGGGAAAACGTCAGGCTCCTGGGACAGGATATTCGCTACCTCAAAGTCGGGAACGTTCATTTCCTTTCCAACCGGGAAATTTTCTTCGGATCACTGACTTATATCCTTATATACGTGACCGTGGCCGTTCTTTTCTTCGCCTTTTTCATCATTTACCGCAAGCAGATGAAAGAGAATGCGAACATCGCGCTGGTACGCACGAAAAAAGCCAACAGAACGGCCGTGCGGCGCCTGAAAAAAGCCCGGAAACTGCTGAAGGAAAACCGGAAGGAAGCTTTTTACGACGAGACGCTCCGGGCCGTATGGGGATACCTGAGCGACAAGCTGAACATTCCGCTCTCGCACCTGACCAAGGACAACGTCGAGGCGGAACTCTTCAAATACGGCGTGGAAGAAGCGCTCTCGGGCGAATTTACGGACATCCTGAACACCTGCGAATTTGCGCGTTATGCCCCCAGCCAGGCGCCGGACGCCATGGATCAGCTGTTTAAACAGGCCGTAAGCGCCATCGGCCGGATGGAGAATACCATAAAAAAATAATGATTATGAAAACGTTAAAGAGACTCTTCCTTTGCCTGCTCCTCGCCTGCACCGCTTATGCACCGGCGGGGGCGCAGGAGGCTTTGAAAGAAGCGGAAACGGCCTACGCCCAGGAAGATTATGCGAAGGCGATCGAACTGTACGAAAGCGTTTTGAAGAATTACGGCGATTCGTACGAAGTATATTACAACCTTGGCAACGCCTGCTACAAGGCGGGAAAAACGGCTTCGGCCATCCTGAACTACGAACGCGCCCTGCTGATGAATCCGGGCGACAGGGATGTCCGTTTCAACCTGGAAATGGCCAAGCTGCGCACGGTCGACAAAATCGAGCCGCTGGGCGAGCTGTTCATGGTTCGCTGGGTACGGGCGGTGCAGAACCTGTTCGGCGTGGACACCTGGGCCGCCGTCGGCCTGACCGGCTTCATCCTCTTTGCGGGCTGCCTGACGCTTTTCTTCTTTGCCAAACGGATGCGCCTGCGGAAAGCCGGTTTCTATGCAGCGACCGTACTGCTGGTCGTCGTCGTCTGCGCCAACCTGTTTGCCTGGAACGGGCGGGTCGCCCTGACCGAACGCACCGGCGCCATCGTCTTTGCCCCCACGGTCACGGTTAAAAGCTCGCCCGACGCCAGCGGGACAGACCTCTTTGTCCTGCACGAAGGCGTCAAGGTTTTCATTAAAAGCACGCTGGGCGAATGGAACGAAATCGAGTTGGAAGACGGCAGCGTAGGCTGGATTCATCAAAAAGACATCGAAAAAATATAACCTCCCATGTTACCGGAATGGATACTGGACTGTGAGCGCGAGGCGTTCCTGTGGCTCAACGGCGGGCACACGCCCTTTTGGGACAGCTTTATTTGGCTCTACTCCGGCAAAGTGGTCTGGATTCCGGCCGCCCTCTGGATTCTCTTCACCCTCTGCTACCGGAAAGCCTGGAAAGAATCGCTGTTGATATTGCTTTTCCTCACGCTGGTGATCGCGTGTTGCGACCAGTTCACCTCCTCCTTCTGCAAACCCTTCTTTGCCCGCCTCCGTCCCACTCACCACCCGGACTTCTGCGAGCAGGTACAAATCATCGGCAACTACCGCGGCGGACGCTACGGCTTCATCTCCGGTCACGCCGCCAACGCCTTCGGTTTCGCCCTCTTCACGCTGTTGCTCTTCCGCAACCGCCTCTACACGACGGTCATTCTCCTCTGGGGCCTCCTGATGGCCTACACGCGGATATACATGGGCGTGCATTTCATTTCGGACATACTCCCGGGCGCCCTGGCCGGCAGTCTTTTCGGCTTTGCGGGCTACCGGCTCTACGTCCGGGTACGCCGCAAAACCGCAAAACCGGCAGACGAACCGCCGGTCTATACCCCCTCCCAAATCCGGACGATCGTTTACGGCCTCGGGCTTACGGTGATCTACATGCTTGTGTACGCCGGGATAAAAGCCTCCTTTTTCTTTTAATCCCCCCCTCCCCGG
Organism: Tannerella sp.; assembly: GCA_031275525.1. GTDB lineage: Bacteria > Bacteroidota > Bacteroidia > Bacteroidales > Tannerellaceae > Tannerella. The sequence goes on along the minus strand of JAISOP010000078.1, from coordinate 8,430 downwards.
TCGAATCCCCGCGGTATAGTTTTGTGCATGACCGGTTCCGTGTAGTTCGGTTCCCCCGCGGCTTAAAAGACCTAAAAGCCCTAAAAGACCTAAAAGACTTAAAAGCATCGCTCCATTCCCCGAATGCACAAAACCATGCCGTGCAAAGTATAACACGGAGGCACGGCGCACACAGAGGGTACCCCCTTGCTCCCCGGTCGAATCCCCCTTCCATGTCTTCCGTGCCACCGTGTTGAAATGAGATCACGGAGGGATCGCCTGCGGCACGGGGGACGACGCCGTTTTCTCCCTTCGCCAAATAGATACGTGTCTTTTTCATCCCGTAAACTTAAGGTTTGCCCCGGTTTTTTTGCAGGGCAAACCTCTAAAAACCCTCTACGCTACGCTCCGCAGAAAAAAAAAGAAAAAGTTGTCCGCGAATGTACGCGAATAAAATGATTCGCGGATATTCGCGTGCATTCGCGGACAGTTTTTTCTTTTTCTGCGGAGCGGAGCATAGCATTGGAGGTTTTTAGAGATATAATTTCCGGAAACCTTTCCGGATTACCTGCGAAATCAATAATAATAATTGGAATCCAAATAGATTCCGCATAAAATCATTGATTCTAATTGAAATCAAAATTGGAATATAAATAGAATCATTGATTCCGGTTGGAATTTATTTGGAATGGTAATAGAATCATAAATTCTAATTGGAATCTGTTTAGAATACAAATAAAATCATTGATTTCAGTTGGAATCCATTTGGAATGTAAATAGAATCATTGATTCCAATTAAAATCTTATGTTTTGTATCCAAAATCCTTTCCCGGCGGTGCGCATAGCGTCCACTTCCCGGCGGCGGCAGGATGAAGCGCTCCAGCGCCCGGAACGGACACGGAATGCTTCGTTGCTTCGCTCCCCCGCTGGTGACAATCGTCTTTGTTATTTCCTTTTGTTTATCCGCTTGCAAAATAGCATCTCGTAACGGCGATTGAAAACTTTGGATACGCCCCCGGGAATCCGCTCCGGACTTTCAAAATTCCCACAGGAAAGGTTCCGGCTGGTTTAATGATGCGTACATGAGATATTATTATATCTTTGCGGCATGAATACATCGCTTTTGCGGCAAATTTCAATTTTCTAATTCTGTTATCTGTATAATATAATAATTTGAAAGAAGATGAACAATAACATTTTTGAACTGAGTACAAAACAGTTGAAAGAGATCGCGGAATCTCTCCAGAACAAAGTGGAAACCGGATTGAGACTTGAGAATCAGGAAGTCCAGTGTATCCCGACGTTCATTTATCCGAAAACGTCCGACGTAAACGGGAAAGCCGTGGTACTGGATTTGGGGGGAACCAATTACCGGGTGGCTTCCGTGGACTTTGTGAACGGAAAGACCGCGATCCGTCCGGAAAACGGCTTCAAGAAAGACCTTTCCGTCATGAAAACACCCGGTTTCACCGAAGAGCAGTTGTTCGGAGAACAGGCCGACCTGGTCAAGGAGATCAAGCGGGAGAAAGAGGTGTCCATTGGCTATTGCTTCTCCTATCCGGCCGAATCCCTGCCGGATGGCGACGCCCGGCTGCTTCGCTGGACGAAAGGCGTGGATATCCCCTCGATGGTGGGTAAGCCGGTGGGCCAACCGCTGGTGGACTATCTGAACGCACAAAGCTCCCCGCCCTTTACCGGCATCAAGGTGATCAACGACACCGTAGCCAGCCTTTTTGCCGGCTTGACGCGCAGCGACTATGACGCTTATATCGGCCTGATCGTGGGGACGGGAACCAACATGGCTACCTTTGTCCGGGCTGACCGGATCGCCAAGTTAGACGCGCAGGTGGTAACCGGGAAGTCGTTGCCGATCAACCTGGAGTCCGGTAACTTTGTCCCGCCGCACCTGACGAATGTGGACCGTATTGTTGACGCCCTGTCGGACAACAAGGGAGCACAGCGTTTTGAAAAAGCCGTTTCGGGCATGTATCTGGGCGAAATCCTCAAGGCCTCGTTCCCCTTCGACGAGTTTGAGCAGAAGTTCGATGCCCGGAAACTGACAACCATCATGGGTTATCCCGATATTCACAAGGAACGCCACGTACGCGTAGCCCGCTGGATATACGAGCGTTCCGCCAAGCTGGTGGCAGCTTCGCTGGCCGGATTGACGCTCGTGTTGATTTCGCACGATCCTTCGGTGAAAAGCATCCGTTTGATCGCCGAGGGCAGCCTTTTCTGGAGCGAAGACCGCAAGGGGATGGACTACAAAGATATTGTAAGTGTTACGCTCCGCAGTTTGCTGGATAGTTTCGACCTCAAAGGCGTACGTGTGGACATAGACAAGATGGAGAATGCCAACCTGATCGGCTCTGCCATCGCCGCCCTGTCGTAAGAAAGGTCGGCAGTGTCTAAAATAAAAATAAAAAAGCGGTGCGTAGCCGCTTTTTTTATAACCTGTTTGGGAATTCAAAGATTCAATGATTCAAAGATTCAATGATTCAAACAATGAGGGCGTATGCGATACGCCCCTACGCAAACCCAATAAAGACGGCCAACGACGTAGGGGCGTATCGCATACGCCCTCATTTTCCAATAAGAGGCTGCCAAGGTGGGCCAGGTCTATTTCACCTCTCCCCCGGCCCCTCTCCACAAGGAGAGGGGAGAGTTGTATCGGTTTCCGACGCTTGTTACTCCATTCTCCATTCTCAATTCTCCATTCTCAATTCTCCATTCCCCTTGTGGGGAGGGGTCGGGGGAGAGGTGAATAATCCCCCGAAAACCTTTGTTTCCCCCTCCTCTCTTATTTCACGAATATCTTTTTCACGACCGTTTGTCCACTGGTTTCGACCTTCACGAGATAGGTCTGCGCTCCGGCTACCGGGATATTGAGTTCGTTGACGCCGGCGGGCGCGGCGGCGGCTACGAGCATCCCCGGCACGTTGTAGATGTCAACCCGGTCGATCCGTCCGGAGAGCGAGCGTACATGGATGTAGCCCGCCGTAGCGACGACCGTCACCTCCGGCTGCCGCTCCTCCGCCGACCGGCTGCCCACACCCGTATATTCCATCCGCAACACAAAACGGTCGTTCAGTTCGAGCGTCGAAGCGCCCGCCGGCTTCACCACCGTGAAAGAGTAGGCGCCGGTCTGTTGCAGGCTGACTTCGACGTTCCGCTCGCGGTCGAGCAGGAAGACGTCGTGACCGAAACGCTCCATCCCCGCAAACTCCAGCCTCGCCTCGCCGCTTTCGGGCAGGCGCAGTCCGAGAGCGGTGGTGTGCGTATGATAATCGCCGTCGGCCGAGATCGCCAGCGGCTCGCGCAGGGCGGTCAGGACGTAAACGGCCAGCGGCGAGGCGTCGCTGAACAACGCCCGCACGTCCTCACGACCCCGGTATTCGGGTACGGCCGCCAGCTTGTCGAAGTGCAGGGCGGCGTAGGCCGCACGGCTGCCCTGCACTGCGCGGATACGCAGCACGCCGCTCTCCGCCTCCGAAGCGCGCAGCACGTAAGTACCGGAGCCGGAGCCGGACAGGCGCGTGACCGTCCAGGCGGGGGACATCCTTACCGACGACGGGGAAAGGAGCGCCGTCCCGTTCTCCTTCGCCACAAAGAAGGACTGCAACGGGGCGATGTATTCCGGTGAAGCGCTGAAAGTCGCCGGGCCGGTGTAGAGGTATCGCATGTCGTCCGTGAACTTGACGGCCGTGAAACCGCTGTTCACGTCGCCGTCCCAGATCAGGTAGCCGCCTGCGGCCAGTTTGGAATCGTTGTTCACCAGGAAGGAGTCGGCGTTGAGCCAGGCCAGGTAGGGATTGACGACCTGGACGAGGTGACTGCCGCCGGCGTCGTTATAGACCGGCAGGTCGAACCGTCCGGCGGCGTCCTGCGCGAGGCCGTCGGTGATGAAACGGTGGGAAAGCGTGCGCGGCGTGTTGTAAACCGTGCTTCCGGGCGCCGAAGGCGGCGCGTAGGACGTTTCGGACTGCGGGAAGGTCCAGGAAGAAGCCCTGGAAAGGTCCGTGCCCGTGACCCGCAGGTTGAAGGCCAGGCCGGGCCGGAGCGCGTCGCCCGGCGAGCCGAAGGTGGCGGTGAACATGTTGGCCTGCGCCACGCTGCCGGCATTGTCCGGGTTGGCGCGCTGGAAATAGTTCATCGCCACGTCGCCCCAGCGCGGTTCTCCGGAGGCGTTCTTGAAATGGTAGTCGCCGGAATACATGTCGCGCAGCGGGGCCGACCACATGACGAAGCGGTCGCGCTCGGTGGCCTTGAGCTTCAGTTCCACGCGGGCGCTGTCGTAGTTCAGCGCGTGCGGGTTTTTGAGCAGGGCGCGGTCCTGAACCGTGATGCGGCGGCACCAGGCCGAGTCGGTCAGTTCGGGGAAGTGCGGCGCACCGGAGGAGATCACCACGTCCGTACAGGCCGAGGGCGACCAGAGCACGGGCTGTTCCCAGCCCTCGACCGTTTCTTCCACCCAGTTGGCCGGGTTGTGCCAGTCCGTATTCGCCTGCCCCGTCCAGCGCATCGGGTGCGAGGCGGCGCCGGCGGCGTACACGGTGAGCAGGCCGGGCGGAAAGCCGCCGGCGCGGTTCCAGGGAGCCGCGGCGTCGGGCACATCGGGCTTCACCAGCCGGGAGGCGTCGCCCGCCAGCGTGCCGAAAGCGTATGAGGAGCCGGAGGACAGGAAGGCGGTGTCGGCTACGGCGTACCATTCAAACCCGGTGCCGGCGGGGGCTTCCCGGAGCGTGGCCGTGAAGCTGCCGCCGGAGCAGGCCGAGGCGCCGTGCGTCTCGTCCAGGATGTAGATGTAGGCCGTGGCGCGGAACTCGCGGACGCGGCCCACGGCGGCGTCGTGGAGGCGGAAGCGGTAAACGAGCGAGTCCACGTGTCCCGGCAGGCTGTCGGTGCCGTGGTTCAGGTAAACCAGCCGGCTGTTGCGGCCCGAGCCGGCGGCGGAGAGCGTACCGCCCACGGGCTGCCGCACCACGGAGTCCATCAGCGAGAAAGGTCCCGCAAACAGCGCGTCGGGCAGTGCGTCGTTGGCCAGGACGTCGATCTCCGTCCAGTGATATTTCTGCACCGTGCGCGTGTCGCTGCGCGTTTGCAGGATGTGGGAGAGCCGTATGCCCAGGGCGTTGTTGGCGGTGTCACATTCCAACTGCACGTAGCGGGCGCCGCCGCAGTCGTTCAGGCGCAGGATCAGGCTGTCGCCCGTGCCGAATAGCTGCGAGAAGTTCGGCAGGACGAGGGTGTGTACCGGCGCGGCGGCGGGAGGGATTTCCGGTACCGCGGAGACGGCACAGGCAAAGGCGGCGGCGGAGACTTCGTTGCGGTAGAATCCCACGCAGAGCGGCGCGGCGGCCGCTTCGTCGCCCCGGTTTCGGATCGTCAGGGTGACGCGCAGCGAATCGCCGTCGTTGAAATATTCAAAGACCGGGTTTTCGGGCCGCAGGTCGGGCGTGAGCCAGAGCAGCGTACCGTCGTGGCTCAGGATGGTTTGCTGCTGCCGGAAATTGTTGTAGGGCTGCACGTCGTCGGGCGTACCGACCAGGTGATCGACGCCGGCAAAGAAGGTGGCCGGGTGGAGCGGCCAGCGCGGCACGGTCGCGTCGTCGTTCACGTTCGTTGCATTATAGGCATATTGGTTCCACACCTTGCGTGCCGGCGCCCACGGCGAACCGTTCGACTTGAAGACGCGCACGTAGCCGTTGTACCGCTCCGCGAGCGACAGGCCTCCCGAGACGACGATCTCCGCCTGCCCGTCGTTGTCCACGTCGGCAATGACCGGATATTCGCGCAGCGTATAGGAATGGACGTTGTCGAACGAAGCCTCCGTATGGGGCGTTGCCTCGTTGCCGTCTATGATATAGAGCGTATGTTCGTCGCGGTACACAATTTCGCTGATACTGTCGTTGTTGAAGTCGAACAGGCTCATGCCCGTACACGACGATTCGTCGTCGATGTCGTGCGTCCATTTACGAACCAGCCTGTCCCCCGGCGCGTTTCCCGGCGCATAATCCAGGGCATACATGTGATAGCGGTCGCCGATATACACGATTTCGGGGCACGTGTCGCGGTCGATGTTACCGATCATGGGGATACTGTAATAGTCGGAATTGACGGGCGTCGTATATTTCCCCACCAAGCGCGAGGCATTGCCGGGCAGCGGCTTCCATACGTAAACCACGACGGGCTGTCCCGAAGCCGCCGTATGCCGGGTGACGACCACCACCTCCAGGGCGCCGTCGCCGTCGATATCGACCACCTGCGTAGCGCCGTCCCTCGCCGCATTGGACGGTACCGCCGCCGCCGGCAGTTCCATGTCGGCAATCGGCGACAGGCTGCATCCCGACGAAGTCGTTGCTCCCTGCGGAATCGTCACGCTGTAGATCTGCGTTCCGGCACACAGTTCCATATTGCCGCCGGGGACGATGTCGGCCGCCATGCTGGCATCGCCGCCGTTGTGATACAGTGCGCCCGTATTGTGGCTGCCGCCGTTGCAGAGCAATTCGCCGGTGGCCAGCGAGAAGATGCGGTTGCCGGCATACACTTCGGGGATACCGTCGTGATTGAAGTCGGCAATATTGATAATGGTGGCAAAATAACTTGCGTCGGAAGTGTAGTGCTCGCTCGACCGCCAGTGGCATGTCCCGTCCGTGTCGAAGGCATAGAGGTAGAGGTCGGTCGCGTGGTTTTGCGCCACGACGATGTATCCCTTGCCGTTGTAGCGGGCGATGGCCGGCGAACTGATGGTGGATGCGTAAAAGGCGGTTCCGCTTTTATCCTTAAACGGGAAGGAGCGTTTCAGTTTCACCCGCTGTTCGGTACCGTCGAAATAAAACAGCTTGAGGCCGTGGCTCTGGTAGCTGTGCGCGGCCACGTCCGAGCCGTGGTAGTCGAGAAAGCCGATGATCAGCGTCGTATCCCTGCCGTCGAGGTCGCCCACGGTCAGGGGGCCGAGGTTGTGTACCTGGTCGGTGGTATGGGTCGGGACTTCGCGGATGCTCCAGGCCGTGGTCGGCGGATTGACGAAGCAGTTCGCGCCGCTGATATTGTCGGGCCTTTGGGCTACATATAATACAAGGTGAGCCGTGGAAGCGTTCGCGCCGCAGGCGATGCGGTAGGCAACCGTGTCATACCCGGCAAAGCCGGTAGCGGACGTGTAGCGGATGCTGTCGCCGGAGACGGTGGCTGTGCCGTGCACCGCCTGCCGGGTGATTTCCGGCCGCAGCCCGGGCCGGCAGCCTGCCGGGACGGTGTCGTTGGCCAGTACGGCGACGGCCACGGGCAGGCCCCCGGCCGCAGTCGCACGGTCGCTGTGCGCCAGCAGGAGGCCGGCGGGCGGCGGGGCGTCGCGCGAGACGGAATCGCACACGGCCTGCTCGCTGAACCCGTTGCCCGTGTCGTTGACGCGGATGACGGGCGTTGCGCCGGCGCCCCACACGGCGAGGTAGTCGGGGATGCCGAAGGTGATGCGCACCGTGTCGCCCGGAGTGATCGAATAAGGATGGGCGTGCGTGTATTTCACGGCGCTGCCGGCGGCGTTCCGGTAGGCGGTGATGTGGAAGGGCGCGGTGAAGGCGGCGCTGCCGGGGTTGGGCACGTCGACGGTGACATGCATCGTGTCCGTCGCCGCGTCGTAGCAGAAAAACGTCGAGTCGACCGCCGGGCGCGGCGCCGGCCAGTACGGCGTCCCGTTTATGCTCAGGTTGGTCTGCTGCTGCAGGAAGCCGTTGCAGGGCTGCACGTCGTCGGCCGTGCCCGAAATGCCGTCGGAACCCGGAAAGAACGTGGCCGGGTTGAACTGATACCGCGGCACGGTCAGGTCTTCATTTATGTTTACTACATTATAATTAAACTGATTCCAGACTTTCCGCGCCGGCGCCCACGGCAAACCGTCGCTCTTGTAAATGCGCAGGGTGGCCGGACTCACCGCGCCGCTTGCCCCGCCCATCACAAGGATTGCCGACGATCCTTCGCCGTCCACGTCCGCCACGACCGGATATTCCTTGTAGGTGCCCGAACCGCAGTGAAAGGCTTTCCGGTTCGTGATCGTGCCGGTTACGGCATCGGCCTGCATGATACGCACACTGTCCTGGTCGCGGTAAACCAGTTCGGGGATGCTGTCGCTGTTAAAGTCAAACAGCGTGATGCCGGTGGCTCCGCTGCCGTCCGTATGATTCATCTGATAGGGGCGCTGGAGCGTCGTTGTGCCGTTATAGCGCCAGCCGTGCAGCCTTTCCTGGGTTATGTATAAGATCTCCATTCTGTTATCCGGATCGCGGTCTATGTTGCCTGCAAAAGGCGTGGAAGGATAAAGTGCGCCGGAACTGCCGCCTGATGCGATAACGGTCTTCAGGCGCGGATCCCATACCAGCAGGCCGTAATTATTGGTGCCGTTGTTACTGCTGACGATGACGTCTAATTTCCCGTCCCTGTTGACATCGGCCACAA
>JAISOP010000213.1 GCA_031275525.1 Tannerella sp. | reverse complement strand
TCATTTCCGGAATCCGGAAATTCCTATCCCGAACGTTTTTTTCATTTCCGGCTTCCGGAAATTTCTATCCCGAACGTTTTTTTCGTTTCCGGAATCCGGAAATTCCTATCCCGAACGTTTTTTTCATTTCCGGCTTCCGGAAATTTCTATCCCGAACGTTTTTTTTCATTTCCACTTCTTGGAAATTCCTGCGCCATGTGCTTTTTCTATTTCCCCGACGGGGAGAGTCCTGCGTCACGTGATTTTTTTTCCCCGGCAGTCGGGTATTTGCGTAACATGAGTTAATGAAATGTATCGAAGGTATATTTTCCCGCCTCAACGGATAGGAGGACATAATCGCCCTCCGTGCCTTTCGGCGTTATACCGTCGGCTTTGCGGAGGGGGATGCCGCTTTCGGTGATGCGGTCGGGGTGACGGGCGGGGACGTACACGGTCGCGACCGAATTGGGCGGAACCGTAACGGATAAGCGGATTTTCTTCTTTTTTCGTTCCCAGCGGACGGAAATAAGTCCGTAAGGAGATTCGACGGATGCTTCGGCAAAAGTGACTTCCGGAACCATGACGGGACGTACCAGGAAGGAGCGGTATCCCGGCTGCGCCTCATCGGGCCGGATGCCGCACAGTCCTTTGACGAACCAGGAGGCTATCCCGGTGTAACAGGTGTGTATCCGGCTCGGCACGTCCACGTTCCAGTATTCGGGCCAGGTCGTCTCCCCGCACCGGAGGAAATAACCGTAGCCGGGTTCGGTTGTTTTTGAAAGGTGCCCGGCCACCGTTGTCCCGTATTCGGGGTGGTCGATCAGGAATTTCAGCAGGACGGGTAGTCCCGAACTGCCCATGTCCAGGTAGGGATGAAGCTCGTCCAGTTCCTTCTTGAACTGCGCTGCCACGGCGGGGCGCAGGTTGTCGGGAGTGATGCCGGCGAGCAGGGGAAAGGCCTGATGCACTTGGATGCCGTCGGAATAGGTGTTGGTTTGGGGATGGAAGAAGGTTTCCTGGACACGTTTTTTCAATGCGGAGGCGCGTTCGCGGTACAGGGTTGCGTCTTCGGGATGGCCCAGCGCTTCGGCCATATTCACGGCGGTCTCCAGGTTCATGACATACACGCAGTTGTTGAAGAACATGGCTTGCGGCGAATCGCCCGGTTCTTTCCTTTGCCCGGGCGCCGCCCAGTCGCCCAGGAAATGGCCCCAGTGTTTTTTGTAGGAAACGAGTAAGCCGTCTTTTGTGTGGGAATGAAGAAATTCCAGCCACCGCCGGGCCGAGGGATAGACGAGTGCGAGGACCTCCTTGTCGCCGAAATGGAGGTAATGTTCCCATCCGACATTCAGTCCGGCGCTGCTCCACATCGGGCCGCCGTAGTGTTCGTTGACGTGCGGGGCGGTGTGGTGTATCCATCCGTCGGCTTCCTGGACGTCGGTCCAGTTCCGGACGATGTTGCGGTAGAATGCGCCGCTCCGGTAGTTCGGCAAACCGATCCCCCAGGCGGTGGCAAAGGCTACTTCGCCGTATCCCTGCCGTTCGCGGTGCGGGCAGTCGGCGGTGTATCCTTCCGTCGTGTTGGCGGAAAAGGTCCACAGGTCCGTTTCGTAGATACGGTTATAGAGTTCGTCGGACGAGGTGAAATGCCCGGTGCGTTGCAGGTCGGAAGCTATGGCATAGGCGGTGAAATCTCCCGGTTCGGGCCGCCGCTTCAGTCCTTCGACGGTGACATACCGTCCGGCAATGTAGTTGAAGCGGTGGCAGAAGTGTTCGCGCTCTGCGCCGGAGGCGATGTAGTGGTCTTCCTGGTCGAACGTGGTCGTATGACCTTCGTCGTTGGAAACCAGGATGCGGACGAGGTCTCCGGCCGCCAGCCCGCTCATATCCATACCGATCAGGCCCGTAAAGTTGCGCCCGAAGTCGATCCGGTAAGGCCCGTCCCCCGTGATTTTTTGTACCGTGAGCGTGTCTATGATGCGGGTCGGCTCGATGGTCTGTGCACACAGTTGGGTGCGGAAATCAATGTATTTGGGTTCGGCCCAGCGGCTGTCGTCGAAATCCTTCCCGTTCCAGTCCGGAATCCATGCGCGTGCATCGACGCGCTCGCCGGCATAATTGTTTTTGCGCAGGTTTTCGCTGTTGCCCACGGCGCATCGCCAGTCCTGGTCCGAAACCACCCGGAAGGTTTTCCCGTCGTCCGTTTCGCCGTCCAGCCGTATGCGCAGGCAGGAGGGGAGGTTGAAATACGGGAAGCCGGCCCAGCCCGGGGCCTGCCAAAGGGCAAGGACATTGTTGCCGGCTTCCAGCAGGTGCGCAATATCGTAGGTGACATACGGCACCCTGACGGAAATACGGGATGCGGCGGGAGCCAGTATGCGGTCGTCGGCTTTTCGGCCGTTCACGTACAGCTCATGGTAGCCGGCGGAGGCGACGTGGATGAAGGCCGAACGCGCGGCGGCGGAGAGATGGAATTTTTTCCGGAACCAGATGTGTTTTTGTTCCGGAGCATCGGGATGCTTGATCCACCAGGACGACTGCCAGTCCGCCTCGTGCAGCAGCCCGGTTACGAAAAAGGCCGGTTCGCTCCACGCCGAAGGGTTGCCTTCCCGGTCGAACACCAGCACTTTCCAGAAATATTTGTGCCCGGAGGCCAGCTCTTTTCCGCCGAAAGGCACGAGCACGGACTGTGAAGAAAGGACTTTCCCGCTGTCCCAGACATCGCCTTCGCCCCTCGCCAGCCGCAACGAATCGCTGGCTACCAGCACCTGCCAGGCCGTCTGTTTCTGTCCCCGCGTACAGGCCGGATCAAGCAGTTTCCAACCGAAACGCGGCCTTGGGGTATCGATTCCCAGGGGATTCGTCCCGTATTCGCACTCCAACCCGGCGGGAATCAGCCGCGCCGGGCGTTCCGTCTTACCGGCCGTCCCCGAAAGGCTGCACAGTAAAAACAATAATACATAAGTCTTTCTCATCATGTGTTTCTTTTTTAATGGAATCATATAATACCAAAAAGAGAGTAACCGGCTTTTCGCCCGTCCACTCTCTTTTTCACAGAATCATCTATTTTAATTGGCAGCTAAAGATTCCTGTCTGTTATTTTGTTCAGTGCAGATTTATTCACCATCAGGGTCCAACGATCTCCGCCTTGGCACATCCCTTTTGGTTCGCGGCCGCACCCGTTCCAGTTCCCTCAAGTTATGCGTTGCTTCGGACATACCAGCCTCTTCCGCCTTTCGCAGGAGGTTTTCCGCCTCGTCGAAATTCCCCGTCAGCGTGTAGAATACACCGAGACAGTTCGCATATTCCGGCGTGTTGGTATTTTGCACCTTGTAGAGGTATTCCTCGGCCAGTTCGGTATCACCTTCCGAGAGCGCCGCCGCCGCTCCGTTCAGGTTGGCAATGTCGTCCTCGGGGAACTGGCTTCTTGCCGTGAGCAGCGTCTCGTTAAACTCGCGGCTACCTTTCTGGTAGGTACGCGCCACATCATAGATTTCCCTCTGGCTAAGTTGTTTCGGCTTCTTCCTGATACGCTCCTTACTTTCGTCGAGCGTAAAGTTACGCACAGTAAATTCGATTTCGCAATCCACGCGTCTCAACTTCGGATAGAGATCGCGGAAGATTTGACGGTAAGGCTGACCGTTCGCAATCGCCCGGATACGCTGTTCACGCACATCCAAATTGTACACCGTATTGATGATACGCATGATTTCACCCTTATACGCCACCGGATAGTCTTGCAACAAACTGACCAGGCCTTCCCAGTCTTCTCCACCCCGGCCGACCTGGAACAAATCCTGCGAAATGGTACTCATCCGGGTAAAATAATTACGCATTGCCCGGGCACGCTTGTACGACAAATCATTATTAAATGACTCCGAACTTTCGGGCGAAGCATATCCCCGCATCTCCACTTTGGTTACTACGACATCCGGATCGGTTGCAATGATGCTGATCATTTCATTGATCTTGTTTAACTCCCTGCGGTTATTGCTGAAATTGGGGTCAATGACGCTTTTACCCCGTGGGAATTCGAGGTAGGCGCGGCCGATTTCCGAACGACGTTTTTTGGCTTCCGGCTGCGGTTCGATGTAGCTGAATCTGGGGTCAATGTCTATCTTGAGTACCTTCCTGTACACGTTTTTATATACCATCGTACCTTCTTCCACGCCGCAACAGCCCGTGACATCTTCCCGGAGATTCATCTTAGCATTCTCCATCCAGTCCCTGTAAGGAATGGAAATTTTGTACGGGATGGTTCCGCTTTTGCTGTACTTTTCGATCGTATAAATAGAAGAAGTAATTTTTTTCTGGTTTTTGGCAAATTCCACGGGTGGGCGGCCAGACAGTTTGTCGGCGCGTCGGTCGGCCTTGTAGCGAGATACGCCCTTGATAATGACTTTGGGTAACTCCAGTTCCTTCTTTCCGGCCACGAGTATCGGCGTAAAAGTATGGCTTTCCATACTGCCTATATGGACATTGCTCAGATCAAAAGTCATGTCAATTTTCAGATTGACACCCTCCTGCGTCATTTGTTTCGGCACAATCCGGATATGTTCCGGTCCGGATGGCTGTTGCTGTTGTTTCTGTGCCGGCTGTTCCTGCCGCTGTGCATGCAAGGTAACGCATCCCGACAACAGGAACAGGATAAAGAAACGGTATCCGATTATTCTTTTCATCATTTTTCCCTCCTCTTACTTTAACATAAATATAGCTGAAATGCCCGCTTTCGTAGGCCCGAAATAATGCATAAAGTTACTCCCTTCTACCGCATTGCAGTCTATACAGGGGTTGTATTTATCATATTTCAAATAGACATATCCGGCGCCTAACGAAAATTCCAGACTGAAACGGTCACTCAGTATCCAGTGATAACCGTAAGATACGCCTGCGCCTGCAAGCCATCCTTCAAAACGCTGCCAGCGTATGCCTGTTCCGAATCGCCATTCGGCCGTCGGCTCGGCATAAGTCACGCCGATGCTGCTCGGCAGGAAAGCCAGTCCGCCCACATTAAAACTTCCTGCATGTAAATGCGTACCGAAGAAGTGGCCGTTAAACTTTTCGCAGGTCCACCAGCGGAGTTCCGGCTGGAGCATCCAGTGTTTGAACTTGCCATTCATTTTCGAAGTGATTGATCCATCACTTTCTGAGCGCGTCACATGCGTATCCGGAAAGACCCACGGATTGAAATTTCCGCTGACATCAAGCGTCCACTGGTCACCCAACGCAAATTCTACGCCCAGGTTGATGGTCGTAGTAGCATCATACAAGAGATTACTTTTTATTACAAATCCTTGGCCGTATGTGACTTTAACGCTCATTAAACATATTCCCAATAGCAATATCCACTTTTTCATATTCTCTTTTTATTAAAGATAGATAAAATCCGTTTTGCGAAATACCTTTCCAAAAATGAATCCAATGGATTCCTCCGGTATAACTGATTGCAAAGGTGAGTATTTTCTATCATACGGCCAACTATTTCCATGAAAAAAATATTGATGTATCGAAAAAAATGAGGTTATTGTACAAAACCCCCGCTTTTAAGGACGAAACTATATGCTTTATGGACTTATTTTTGATTTCATTTCGATTTGAATGTATATCTTTCGATTTAATCCCTCAGTCCATAAAATGCCCTCCTCCCAGAAATTCCCGCAGGAGGGAGGTGGCCGGCAGCTCTTCCACCGGAATATACCTGAAATAGCGCAGGAAACGCAACAGGCGGTAGGCTTCGGCGCTTTCGCCGTCCATCTCGCGGATTTCGCTCAGCATCGGTTCGGCAAACTTGCGCAGCACGGCCAGTTCATAGATCATGGCGCTGTTGAACATGGCGTCGGCATTTTCCTGGTAGGGGAAAATCCATTTCTCTTCGCCCCTGCGTATGCGCGGCCACATGGCAATCGTTTCCCGAGCCGAATATCCCCGCGAACGGTAGTCGCGGACTATGCGTCGGAGCAGGCGGTTGTCGGAGGCCGGAATCCAATTGTGCCCGTCCAGCGAAATGGTGGTCAGCGCCGAGACGTAGATCCGGAAAATGTTTTGCGGCGGAATCTTCGCCGTGAGTTCGGGATTCAGCCCGTGGATGCCTTCCAGCAGCAGGACGGAACCGGCTTTCATCCGCAAGGTTTCGCCGCGGTAAACGCGCTTTCCCGTTTCAAAGTCGAACGAGGGTATATCCACTTCCCGACCGTCGATCAGCTTTTGCATGTCGCTGTCGAAATAAGGCAGGTCGATGGCGTAGAGCGATTCGAAATCATAGGCGCCGTTTTCGTCCCTGGGCGTGTCTTCGCGGTTGACGTAGTAGTCGTCCAGGGAAATGCCGACGGGGTGCAGGAGGTTGGTGATCAGTTGAATTTCCAGGCGGCGGCAGAAGGTGGTTTTCCCGGAAGAGGAGGGGCCGGCTATCAGAATCACGCGCACGCCGTCGCGGTATCGCCGGGCGATTTCCTCGGCAATGTGGGCGATCTGCTTTTCCTGCATGGCCTCCGATACCATGACGATCTCCCGCGCGGCGCCGTTGGCGACGGCACGGTTCAGGTCGCCCGCATAGTTTATATTTAATGTACGTTGGAAAATGAGGTATTCCTTGTAGGCGCGGAACATTTTCGGCTGGAAAAACAAGTCCGGCAGCCGCGTCGGGTCGTCCTGCCGCGGCGTCCGCAGCAGCATCCCGTCTTCGTAGCGGATGAGGTCGAAGAGGTGTATGTGGCCGGACGAGGGAAGCAGGCAGCCGTAAAAATAATTAATGTATCCGTCCATCTCATAACAGGACGTATAGGCCATCCCGACCGTTTCGATCAGCAGCGCCTTGTCCTTCATGCCGTGTTTGCGGAACAGGTCGATCGCGTCGGACGTACGGATGTGTTGCAGCCGGAAGGGGATGTCGGCACGCACAATCTCCTCCATCCGTTGACGGATCCGCCCGATGTCTTCCTGCGAAAGCCGTCGACCGTCTTCAAACGTGCAGTAATAGCCTTTGGAGACGGCATGTTCCAGGTTGATCGACACCTCCGGGAAGAGGTCGTTGACGGCTTTGGTCAGGATGTAGCACAGCGACCGGATGTAGGTCCGGTAGCCGGCGGGATGCGTGTAGTCCACAAATTCGATGTCTTTCGGACTCCAGCAACGACTGTCAAGCCCTTCCACGCGCTGGTTGACGCGGGCGCTCATCGGCGGGTGGCGGAGCGGCGCTCCCGCCAGGTCGTATATCTCGATCAACGACGCGCCTTGCGGAACGGCTACGAATGTATTGTTATTCTTGCAGTATATCGAAAGGGTTGTTTCTTTCTCCATTTAATATTATG
>JAISOP010000188.1 GCA_031275525.1 Tannerella sp. | reverse complement strand
CTCGAGAGAAAAAACTTTTTTACGTGCAAATGAAAACGTTTTCTCGTGAAGAAAAAAAATCTTCTCGAGAGGAAGAAACGTTTTCTCGAGAAGAAAAAAAATCCTCTTGTGAGTTTTCGAGCGTTTTGCGCCTGCCGGTTTTATTTTCAGAATTAATAACAAACTAATTATCAAAGAAATGGAATCATTATTTCAATTTTCGATCCTGCCGGCAGGCCTCCTGACCGGCCTTTCGGACCTGTTTTCCGCCACCGGCGTAGTCTGGGGAAGCATCCTGCCGGCCGGCGGCGCACTGACGATGGCCTTCGCCACCGGAGTGGTTACGTATGCGGACATCCCGGGCGAAGTCCTGGCCGGCATCCGCCGGTGGCACGGGACGATCGACGACCAGTTCGATAATATCGACAACCTCGTCACCGTCCTCCAGAGCCACCAGACGCAGTGGACCGTTCCTCAGCCGATGCTTCAGCAGTTGACCGACAGCCGCAACCTGCTGGCTACGCTGATACCCAAGTGCCGCTCTAACTATGGCTCCGCCGCCGACCGTACCCAGCGCAATTCGCTGCTCAAGAGCACCGTCGGACTGAGCCTGACGCAGGTCAAATCCTGGGCCTACATGCAGCACTACGCCGGGGTGTTGACGGCCGACGACGTGCACCTGCTCGGCTTCCTCCTGCCCGGCGAAGCGGGCGGACACCACAGCCGCAAGGAAGCGACCGACGTGTTGGCCGAAGTGAAGGTGACGATCGTCAACGCCGACTTTATCCACGTCGTGGTCGACCAGTCCGGCGGCGAAAATGCCGCTCTCGTGGCCCACGGATGGCCTCCGGGCGTGCGGCAAGCGGTGATCGTCATCATGTCCGCCGACGGACGCACCGAAGTCCTCCGCCAGCTCACCACCCGGCTGCACAACGACATCCAGATGCCCGAAGGTTCCCACGGCAAGCAGTTCCTCATCAAGGCTGCTTTCCTCAAACACGTGAACGACACACCCAAGTTCGGTTCCGAACCGACCTTCTCCATGCCGCTCACCACCGAAGACCTCGCGGCCACACTCGACCGCCAGCATCATGAGGAATTTGAAGCGCAGCTGCGCGAAGTCGAACGTCACCGCCTGGAAACGGAACAGCTCCGGAGCAAAAAGGATTAGGAATTGTCAAGGTAGATTCAAAGATTCAAAAATTCAATCATTCAAAAGGCTCGTTTTTTTTGAATAATTGAATAATTGAATCTTTGAATCTCTAAAAACCCCCAACGCTGCGCTTCGCTCCGCAGAAAAAAAAGAATTGGTCCGCGAATGTACGCGAATATCCGCGAATAAAATTATTATTATTCGCGTGCATTCGCGGACATTCGCGGACAACTTTTTTTCTGCGGAGCGAAGCGTAGCGTTGGGGAGTTTTTAGAGGTTCCCTAAGCATATAACGATAAAAAGAGTTTGGAGGTGGTAAACATGAGCGAGTAGCCGCTGACGTTATATGCTCCGTAGCCCTTAGGGCCGGGGACGCTGATCCCGGCCGAAACTCCGGTAGGAATCCGGTTCGGGGACGATGTCCGGTTCGAGGTATTCCTCCCGCGGCTCGCAGACAAAACGGAGGTATTTGATGTTCATTCCACGCGCGAGCCACTGCTGTTCGTAAAACGTCCGGATCGAAAGAATCTCGTCCGCCGGCCGGCTACAGTACAAGTCGTCCGTCTCGACCAGTACCGGCAGGCTGTTGACGCGGATCATCCCGCGGGTATAGGCATACAGGAACGGGCTGTCGGTCTTCAGGTGAATGATGCCCGTTCCGCCCAGCAACTCGCTGTACATGCGCATAAAATGTGTGGAAGTCATCCGCTTGTTTATTTTTTTCATCTGTGGATCGGGAAACGTGAGCCAGATTTCGGAGACTTCGCCCGGGGCAAAGAAATAAGGAAGGAGTTCGATGCGGGTACGCAGGAAAGCCACGTTGGACAGATGTTCTTCGAGCGCCTGTTTCGCACCGGACCACATCCGCGCACCCTTGATGTCCACGCCGATAAAGTTTTTCCCGGGGAAAAGCCTGCCCAGCCCGACGGTATATTCGCCCTTACCGCATCCCAGTTCGAGCGCCACCGGGGCCGGGTTCCCGAAATACATTTCCCTCCAGCGGCCCTTCATCTCAACCTCCTTTTCGTGCAGCCTCCCCAACGGGTATTGGAACACATTGGGATAATGGTTTATTTCTTCAAATTTCCGCAGTTTGCTCCTTGCCATGGCGAATGAGTGTGTGTTTACTTTAACCGGCTACTTTCCGGAGAAACCAGGCGTGCAAGCGCGTGTCGCCGGTCAGTTCGGGATGGAAGGCGGCGGCCAGGAAGTTGTCCTGTTCGGCCAGGAGGATTTTGCCTTCGTGCACGAGCAGGGGACGGACGCCCTCGCCTGCCTTTTCGATATACGGGGCACGGATAAAAACGGTGTGAAACGGAACATCGCCCAGTACGGGGATGTGCATGTCGGCCTCGAAACTGGCCGGCTGGCGTCCGAAGGCATTCCGTTCCACCTGCGTGTCCATCAGCCCCAGGCGATACTGTTCACTACCGTTGATGTGTTTGGAGAGCAGAATCAATCCCGTGCACGTTCCGAAAAGGGGAAGCCCCCGGCGCCCGGCTTCGGCAATGGGTTCCAGCAGTCCGTAGCGAACCAGCAGCTTCCCCACCGTCGTACTCTCCCCGCCGGGGAGAATCAGGCCGTCGAGGCCCCTCAAGTCTTCCGGATTCAATACGTCGGCCGTTTCCACGCCCAACTTGTGCAATACGTTGCGATGTTCCCGCACGGCGCCCTGCAATGCCAAAATACCGATTTTCATCCCGTCTGTCCGTTTTTCCTACCAGCCCCTGACGGACAACTTTTCCCTTTCTTCCAGCCCGGCAACGCTCTGGCCGCGCATGGCGTCGCCCAGTCCCTTGGATACTTCGGCAATCAGCCCGGCGTCTTGATAGTGTGCCACGGCTTCGACAATGGCTTTGGCGCGTTTGGCCGGTCGGTCGGACTTGAAGATGCCCGAACCGACAAAGACGCCGTCGCAACCCAACACCCTCATCAGGGCGGCATCGGCAGGCGTGGCCACGCCACCGGCGGCAAAGTTAACCACCGGAAGCCGTCCCAGTTCCCTGACCTGCAACACCAGTTCGTACGGCGCACCCAGGTCCCGGGCAATTGTCATCAGCTCCATCGGCGAAGCGCTCACAACACGCTGTATGTCTTCGTTCACCTGACGGATGTGGCGCACGGCCTCGACCACGTCGCCCGTGCCGGCCTCGCCCTTGGTGCGTATCATGGCCGCACCTTCGCCCACGCGCCGCAACGCCTCGCCCAGGTTCCGCGCACCGCATACGAACGGCACTGTGAAATCGGTTTTGAGGATGTGGTACGCCTCGTCAGCCGGGGTCAGCACCTCGCTTTCGTCAATAAAGTCGATATTCAGCGCTTCCAGCACGCGTGCCTCCACAATATGCCCGATACGCACTTTGGCCATCACGGGAATGGATACGGCATTCTGAATACCGATAATCATTTCGGGGTCGGACATACGTGCCACGCCGCCCTGCGCCCGGATGTCCGAGGGGACGCGCTCCAGCGCCATCACAGCCACCGCTCCCGCGTCTTCGGCAATCTTCGCCTGTTCCGGATCGACGACGTCCATGATGACCCCGCCTTTCAGCATCTCTGCAAGCCCCCGTTTCACCTGCACGGTTCCCGTTTCTTTCCTTATCTTTGTCATGAGTTGATCTTTTTGTTATTATTAAAATAAGAGGCGCAAAGATACAATTTCCGTTTAAAATAGCCCATACCCTTTATGCGGTATTTGATTATTCCGAAGGAAGCTATATGTGAAATAGATATGCCCGAAAAACACGCCTCCGCAGATATATTGAGAGTAAACGTCTAAGAAGGAAGGAGGGTTTATTTCCGGACAGTTTCTAAATACGGATTGTGCTGTTTTTCAAACCGGATGGTGGTAGGATGGCCGTGTCCCGGGTACACTGTGGTATGTTCCGGAAGGGTCAGGAGGCGTTCCCGGATACTCGTCATCAGTATGTGATTGTCGCCGCCCCACAGGTCGGTGCGTCCGATGCCGCCCTGAAACAGCACGTCGCCGGCGATGACGAAACCGTCCTGGGGAGCGTGAAAACAGAGGCTTCCGGGTGAGTGGCCCGGTGTATGCAGCGCGGTCAGTTCCGAACGGCCGAAGGCGATCGTCTCCCCGTCAGCCAGGAAGTTGCTAATCTCTGCAAATGTTACCGGAAAAGCGATGTGCATGAAACGAGCCTGCATTTCGGGCGGAGGGAGTTGCAGCGTGTCGTTCAAGTGAGCCTCCGGTCGGACGCCATACGTCCGCTCCGCAAACCGGTTCCCCAATACGTGGTCGAAATGAAGATGTGTACAAAGCAGGCGTTTTACCGTCAGATGATGCCCGGATACATAGTCGCCCAACTGCCTTTCTTCGGCGGGTGTCACGCAGCCGCAGTCAATGAGTATGGCCTCCCCTGTTTCGTCGTGGAGCACGCAAGTATTCACGGCCACGGGATTGAAGGTAAATGTTTTGATCGTAATCATAGCTGTATGTAGATGACTTTTTTCTCCTTGAAAAAGGGTTCTCCGTAGTAGTCATCGAGCGACAGGATGACGGCCTGGCGGCGGAAAGGCCGGATTTCGTGTTCAATTGCGCCGCCTTTCAGACTTATCAGGCCGTTGGGTAGCGCGTTTTGCTGTTCGCGGCGGATGTTTTTCCGCACCATCCCGGCCAGTTCCGGCAGGGGCATGACGGCACGGTTGACAATGAAGTCGAACTGCGCCTTTTCGTCTTCCACGCGGCAATGGCGTGTCGTCACGTTCGTCAGGCCGACGGCGTCGGCTACGGCCTGCGCCACCTTGATTTTCTTGCCCGTACCGTCAACCAAGTGAAACGACGCCTCCGGAAAGAGAATGGCCAGCGGAATACCCGGAAAACCGCCTCCCGTTCCCACGTCCATCACGCGGGAACCGCCCCGAAAGCGAATCATCTTCTCGATGCCCAACGAATGCAGTACGTGACGGACGTAGAGATTCTCCATATCCTTTCGGGAGATGACATTGATTTTAGCGTTCCAGTCTGTGTAAAGAGCCTGGAGAGAAGCAAACTGCCTGAGTTGCTTCTCGTCCAGATCCGGATAATAGCGCCGAATGGCTTCCATACTCCGGTTAGAAGGCAATGGCTGCCAGTGGACTATCTGCGCGGAGCAGATGTCTCACTTTCCCGTATGGGAGTTGAACAACCACAGGGCCTACCGCGTAGGCGGCAATTTCGTATTCATTAAATAAATAAGTAATCCCCGTATCGTCCACGCAAAAATTCCCGTTCGGGACAATTTCGTTGACGTTGAAGAAACCCAGGTTTTCCAGTTCCGGTGCGTTGTCCACATTGTTGGCTGAGGCGATATTATCAACAATGATTTTGGCCAAATCCTCCTGGTAATTGTCCACAAACAGGTCTTTTTCTTTCAAGAGCCGGCCGGTATTCAAGTCAATAACCCTGTTGAGAGTATTGTGTATCCCGTGCGCACCGCCGCGGTATTCCTCCTTGTTGATCAACACACACAAAAGGTTGTTGCGGTTATATAAAACCCAGTTGCCGGATATTTCATAATATTCCATCGGCATCCCTTCATCGGAGACTCTCTCTTCGTCCCTGACGGAGCGAATATAGTCTTCTACATATTTTTCCGCTGCACGTTCCGGCGTCATATCACCGTACTCGCTTCCGAAATAATCAAGAACAAACTGTTTCCGTACGGATGCTAAAACAGTCTTGTCATGATAATCAAGCGGATAAATAAAATTGATTTGTAACGAGTGACCCGGGATCGTATCTCCCTCGGCTACGTGTCGGGATTGGTTTACCGTGAGCGAATCCCATTGCACAGGATTTTCCGCCACTTCTTTTTTTCCTGTATGACAGCAAATAAACAGGGTAATCCCAACTCCGGTCAACAAGATTTTTAAATACATTGATGTCGTCTTCATAACTTTGAAAATTTATTGTTGATGCAAAGATAAGGAAAATTCTTTTTCAAACTCCAAAAAACAAGTCTTTTGCAGAAAGGGAAATGTAAATGGGTGACGATATAGAAATGAGCGGACCGCTTTTGGGGGAGGCATTCTTTTTTTGCTGCGTTTTGCCATTGTTTCAAGTTTCCGCTTATCTTTGTTGTACAAACAGATGAACCGGAAACGGGAATGAATATGGTACCTATCGTTTTACTTTTTTATTTTACATGATGACAGGAAGCGGGTTGCCGAAAATACCTCTGCTGGGCATGACGCTGGAGGAGTTGAAGGAGGTAGCCGCACGAGCCGGGTTGCCGGCCTACGCGGCTAAACAGATAGCCGATTGGATATACCGGAAAAGAGTGTCCTCTATCGGGGAGATGACCAATATTGCGGCAGAGAAGCGCGTATGGCTCGATAGGGTGTATGAGACGGGCGTACGCCTGCCGGAGAGCCGGGTAGGGTCGGCGGACGGTACGGTAAAATACTTGTTCCCGGTTGCAGCCGGGGCGGTCGAAGCGGTGTATATCCCGGCGGGCGGGCGGGCGACGCTTTGCGTTTCTTCGCAGGCGGGTTGCAGGATGAACTGCCTGTTCTGTATGACGGGCAGGCAGGGTTTTGCCGGCCAGCTGACGGCGCATGAAATCGTTAATCAAATCCATTCGGCGCCGGAGTCTGCACAGTTGACCAATGTGGTGTTCATGGGGATGGGCGAACCGTTCGACAATAGGGAGGCGGTGTTCCGGGCGCTGGAAATCCTGACTTCCTCCTGGGGATACGGCTGGAGTCCGAAACGCATCACCGTCTCGACGGTGGGCGTTATGAGCGGCCTGCGGCGTTTCCTGGAAGAAAGCGCCTGTCATTTGGCGGTCAGCCTTCATTCGCCCTGGCCGGAGGAACGCCTCTCACTCATGCCGGTGGAAAAGGCGTTTCCGGCCGGCGAAGTCATCCGCCTGATCCGGCAGTATGACTTTGCGCATCAGCGGCGCGTTTCGTTCGAATACATCCTGTTTGAGGGCAGGAACGACTCGGTGGCCCATGCCGAAGCGCTGGCCCGTTTGCTGCGGGGCCTTCCCTGCCGGGTCAACCTGATTCGTTTCCATGCCGTTCCCGGCGTTCCCCTGCGGAGCAGTCCGGAGAGGACGATGGAACTTTTCCGCGACACGTTGAACGCCCAAGGCATCCTCTGTACCCTCCGCGCCTCCAGGGGCGAAGACATCCTGGCCGCTTGCGGTATGCTGTCCGGCCAGCGGACGCCTTCGCCGGATCCCCCCTGTCCCTGACGGTTCCTTAGCCGTTTTACCGTGATATTCAACCATAGAATGAGAAAAAGTACCTATTTTTGTTTCTCAAAACAGGGAATAAAATGAGCGACAGGGAAGAAATACAACCGAAAGACCCCGTATTCCTGAATCCGCTGACCGACTTCGGGTTCAAAAAGAT
>JAISOP010000146.1 GCA_031275525.1 Tannerella sp. | reverse complement strand
GCGATCTTTTCGCCGTCGTAGCAACCCAGAAACGGCGGCGGCAGGATTTCGTCAAACGTCCGCGCCTTGCCGATGGTGAGTATGAGTTGGGCGAGCATCACGAGCAGGTCGGTCGGTTTTTGTTTGGCTTCCGCCCATAAAAGATATTCATCATGAAAATCAACGGCCTTTTTCGGACGCTTGATTTTCACGGCAAAATCAATTTTGCCCAAAATCCCTGTGCAGTCAAACCGGCTGAAAAATTCGGCGGCAATCCTGTTTTTTATTTCTTCTTCGAGAATCATTCACCGGTTCACTTATCGAACGTCAAAACACGGCTTTTCCCAGTTCGTTTTCCCGGATGATTTCCATTCCCTTTTTGATGGCCGCTTCGTTGGCCGGAATCAGGCCGTGGTGACGTTCGGGAAGCGTTTTCTTCAAGCCGGTCAAGACGCTGTCGAGCGTCATCATGGGGACCATCTTCAGCAGTCCGCCCAGGACAATCATGTTGAACGTCTTTTGCATGTTCAGCTGCGTGGCAGCATCCATGGCGTCGATCCGGTAAACGTGGAGGTCGGTGCGCCGCACCGGTTTGTGTATGCCGTAGCCGTCGTAAATCAGGATGCCGCCCGTCTTCACCTTCGCTTCAAACTTGTCCATGGAAGGCTGGTTGAGAATCACGGCAATGTCGTATTCGTTCAGCACCGGGGAACTGATGCGTTCGTTGCTGATGATGACCGTCACATTGGCCGTACCGCCGCGTTGTTCGGGGCCGTAGGAAGGCATCCAGGTCACTTCCTTGCCTTCCATCAAGGCGGAGTAAGCCAGGATTTTGCCCATCGAGAGGACCCCCTGTCCGCCGAATCCGGCGATAATAATTTCCTGTTTCATATCCAATCCTTCCTTTCTTACTTGTTTTTTAAATCTCCCAGGGGATAGAAGGGGAACATGTTTTCTTCCATCCACCGGTTGGCCTTTTCCGGCGTCATCTTCCATCCCGACGCGCAGGCCGATACAAATTCCACGATCGAAGTCCCCTTACCTGCCATTGCGTTTTCAAAGGCGCGGCGGAGCATCCGTTTGGCTTTCCGCACGGCGGCGGCCGTATGTACGCTCTGGCGGGTCACCAGACACGTACCCTCGATCTGTGCCAGCAGGTCGGAAATCTTCAGCGGATAGCCGTGCAGCGCCGTGTCGCGCCCGTAGGGACAGGTAGAGGTCGGCATCCCGGTCAGCGTGGTGGGGGCCATCTGGCCGCCGGTCATGCCGTAGATGGCATTGTTGACGAAAACGATGACGATGTTCTCGCCCCGGTTGGCGGCGTGGATGGTTTCGGCCGTACCGATAGCCGCCAGGTCGCCGTCGCCCTGGTAGGTGAACACCATCCGGTCGGGGTTCAGCCGCTTGACGGCCGTCGCCAGCGCCGGCGCACGTCCGTGGGCTGCTTCGATCCAGTCGATGTCCAGGTAGTTGTAGGCAAAAACGGCGCAGCCCACGGGCGAGATACCGATGGTTTTCTCCGCCAGACCCATTTCGTCCGTGACTTCCGCAAGCAGTTTGTGTATGACGCCATGACTGCAACCGGGACAGTAGTGCATGGGCGTGTCGTTCATCAACCGCGGTTTTTCGTAAACCAGGTTTTCCGGTTTGATTATTTCGTTTAATTCCATTGTTCAATCCAGTGTTAAGGAAAAAATCTCAAAATATACTGTACCATTCGCAACAGTACCGCCACCCCGCCGCAAACCAGGAAGACCATGCGGTTGCCGGCGACAAAAAAACAAATGACGGCTGCGACGGCCAGCAGCATGAAGAGCAGCGTCAGCGCTTCGTCGGCTTTACTTCCCCGTGTCATACGAATTTCTCCCCGATAGCCCGGACGATTTCGTCCGGCGTGAAAACAATCCCTCCCAGGCGGCCGAAATGTTCGACCTTCACTTGGCCGTTGACCGCCAGGCGGACATCTTCCACCATCTGTCCGGCATTCAGTTCCACCGACAGCATCCCCTTGACCCTGCCGGCATAAGCGGCAATCCGCCCTGCGGGGAAGGGCCACAGGGTGACCGGGCGGAGCAGTCCCAGCCGGAGTCCCCGGCTGCGTGCCGTTTCGATCGCCTTCTGGCAGATACGCGCGGCCGAACCGAAAGCCACCAGCAGGTATTCGGCATCGTCGCACAGGTATTCTTCGTATCGCACTTCGGCGGCTTCTATTTCGCGGTATTTGGCCTGGAAACGGTTGTTTTTCCGTTCCATAATCACCGGGTCCAGTTCCAGCGAAGTGATGATGTTCGGCTGCCGCCCGGCCGGTTTACCCAACGCCGCCCAGGGAGATTCCGCCGCGATTTCCGCCTCCGTCTTGCGGGGACGGAAGGGCGGCAGCACGACCTTTTCCATCAACTGGCCTATCATCCCGTCGGCCAGGATCATGGCCGGGTGAGCATACTTGAAGGCCAGGTCGAAGCCCAGCGCCACAAAGTCGGCCATCTCCTGCACGGACGACGGCGCGAGCGTGATCAGGCGGTAGTCGCCGTGTCCGCCGCCCTTGACGGTCTGGAAATAGTCGGCCTGGCTGGGCTGGATGGTTCCCAGGCCCGGGCCGCCCCGCATGACATTGACGATCAAACAGGGCAGGTCGGCGCCGGCAATGTAGGAGATGCCTTCCTGTTTGAGGCTGATGCCGGGGCTGGACGAGGAGGTCATCACCCGCTTGCCCGTCGCCGCGCCGCCGTACACCATGTTGATGGCGGCCACCTCGCTCTCGGCCTGCAGGACAACCATCCCGGTCGTCTCCCACGGCTTTTCGGCCATTAACGTTTCCAATATTTCCGACTGGGGGGTGATGGGGTATCCGAAATACCCGTCTGTGCCGTAGCGAATCGCTGCATGGGCAATCGCTTCGTTTCCTTTCATTAATGCTATCTCTTCCATATCTAAGTTTATCCGATTTTGACTTTGTAAATCGTCAGGCAGCCGTCGGGACAGACCACACCGCAATTGGCACAGCCGATGCAGGCCTCGGGCTGCGTCATGTGCACATAATGATACCCCCTGTCATTCACCTCGCGCGGGTGCAGTTCCAACACGTCCGACGGACAGGCCGCCACACACAGGTCGCATCCCTTGCACCGTTCCCTGTTCACCACCACGGTTCCTTTTACTTTCGCCATAATGAAATTACTTTTTTTTATATAGGGGTGCAAAGATAGCATTTTTGGCCATATTCAGGCGAAAAAAAGGGGAAAAGGGACGCCGTTCAAAGCAGTGATTAGTGGTTAGTGAAAAACTCCCACTAATCACTTACCACTAACCACTCGTAAATCGACGTCACTCTGAGGGTGTGTCCAAAGCCCGTCCGCCGTTTGCTTTAGCTGACGGCGGACGGGCTTTGGACACACCCGCTTATTGGACAATGAGGGCGTATGCGATACGCCCCTACAGCACGACCCAACATAACACGACGGGAAATGTCCTGTGGTAAAGAACCGTTAAAAATTGGAATAACATTCGGATAACAGATGTGACCGCCGATTCGCCCCCCCTCTCCTTGTGGAGAGGGGCCGGGGGAGAGGTCCAGAGACAGCCTCTTCCTCACAAACCCATACTGCGCAAAGGATCATAGAGCCTGTTTTGCAGTTACGGCAATTTTTATTTCCTTTGTGTCTGAATCGAAAAACATCGGGTTTTACTATGCAACTTTCTCTACATACGGCACGAGACGGCCTCCAAGTCCGGCTCCCGGCTGCCTCCTTCCGGGGGGTAGAACGGGAGCATGACCGGTTTTGTGTGATTATCCCATTTATATACAACTAAAAAATTGAAACAATGAACTGTTTGAAATTTGCTTTTATGCTGTGCCTCGGCATGATTTCGTGCGCACAGATGAATGAGGATGCAGGCATTGACAACCTGATCGACAGTGAAGAGCCTGCAAGCGAAAAGACGGGCTTTGTCCATACCGTAAGAAAAGACGGCGTGGAGTTTCGCCTCAGTCTGCTCAACGAACAGGGCGAACCGTCCGTTACTTTCCGGGAAGGCGAGAATTTCGCTCTCCACTTTGAGATGGAAAATCTCCGGGAAGGCGACAAACGGGAGTATTTCGCACAACTGTT
>JAISOP010000144.1 GCA_031275525.1 Tannerella sp. | reverse complement strand
CCTGTTTCAATACCGACTCATTGGCCAGCTTGAGATTGGCCCACCACGACTCGGGATGCTGCTCCGCCCATCCCGGTTTTTCCGCGATAATCGGCATCTCCGTCTTGGGGAAAAAATCCTGTGCAATGATTTTTCCCAACTCGGCTTCCACCAGACAGGCTTTCACCGATGAACTACCTATGTCATACCCTAATAAATACATCTTTTCCAATTTGTTTCCGCAAATGTAAAAACAAAAATCCTCTTTCGGGGACTTTTTTCGGTTCATTCTTTTTTTGAGGCGCTATAAATTTTGCGCCTCCTTTGTTATTCGTTCGCCATTCCCCCCACTGAGGCCTGCCGATGAAGAGGCTGTTCCATTTCTCAAACCGCTCTGTATCAGACCGCCATTAGACTCGTCGGCAAGTATGCATTATACTCGTCAACAAGTATGCATTATACTCGTCAACAAGTATGCATTATACTCGTCGACGAGTATGCACTATACTCGTTGACGAGTATGCATTAGGACAGCCGCCTGTTCCGGGAAGGCGGCTTCCCGGTTCATTCTTTTGATTGGAAGGGATGACAAAGGGAGGCGCAAAATGCATAGCGCCTCAAAAAAAAGAATGAACCCTTTTTTCTTTTCATTCCATTAAATATATGAAATATAGCCTAAGAAGGATGCCGGGTGGATGGTGCGGAGCCATGTCCAAAACTTCGCCGCGCACAGCGTAAAAAAAAGCCATCCCCTTGTGGAGACGGCTTTTTCATGTAAACAGGTTTAATTATTTAACGTAGCTTGCCTTGTCCAAATAGTCAAAACTCTGCTGTACACTGGCGACGGGGTCGTTGTTTGTGTACTCCTCTACTTCGACGTACCAGTCTTTGATGTTGTCGGCATACATCTGCTCAAAGATCGGTTTGAAGTCCATCTTGCCGCTGGCGCCGATTTCTTTTTCGTCTTTAATATGCAGCGCCTTAAACTGGCTCGGACGGTCTTTCAGGTAGGCAACCGGATTACCTCCGCCTTCCTGACACCAATATACGTCCAACTCAAAGCATACATGATTCTTACTTACGTTGTCCAGCAAGAAGTCGAAAATCAACTGATCGCCGATTTTGCGGAATTCGAAACTGTGATTGTGATAGCCGAATGCGATGCTGGCGGCGGCCGTCTTGTAGCCCACGTGGGTGAAATAGTCGCAATAGACTTTCAGGTCGTCCAGCGTCGTCTCGTCGTTCACCGGCATCCAGGGCTGGATCATATACTTCACACCCAGCTCGCTGTGTGCTTCGATGGCCTGGTCCCACCAGCCCATCACTTCGGCATCCTTCTCTTTCGAATAAGCCTGTCCGAGGTGGGCGCTCGTGCATTTCATGCCCAGATCGGTAACGATTTTCCGAAATTCCGCCGGCGGCAAGCCATAGACTTTGCCGCTGTCGTAGCCGGCTGTTTCAAGGTTTTTGTAGCCCATCTTCGCCACGGTCTCCAATACGGCCTGAATGCCTTCGTCCTTCACCATGTCGCGGAGCGAGTAAAGCTGAAGTCCGATATTCTTGGCTGCTACTGCCTCGGCAGTTTCGCTTCCCGAACCCGAAGTGTTTTTCTTCCCGCCACCGCAGGAGGTCAATGTCAATAACTGAGGCGCCACTACGCCTCCTGCAAGCATCATGGATGCTTTTCTGATAAAGTTACGTCTGTTTTGCATACTGTTCTGATTTTTAAAGTTCAATTTTTTTCCTACAAAAGTAGGAAATATAATTGATAAACGGCGACCTTTTTTTGAAAAAAAAAATCTACCGCCTCAAATAAAGTACAAAGTACAAGATATAAGGTCGAGAAATCGACATTCTCGATCCTGTACCCGATCCTGTACCTTTTAAAATGATGCCTCGTATGATTTGTATATCTCAAATATTCCTTCTAATTTTGAGCGTTTTTTGTCAAAAACAAGTATAGATATGAAAGTGCCGGAAAATTATTACGACGAAATTTTTGAATTTAACGGGCAGTGGGATATCGCATCCAAGTGCGGATTGAAACTGTTGGATGGAAAGGGACGGAAAGCGGTCATCGTTACTGAATTGTATCAGGACAACCCCGGTACGTCCGTTACTTATGCAGGCTATTCGCTGGCCCGTCAGATATGTGAATGCAAGGGGTTACAGCTAAATCAGATACGATATATCGAATGTAATCCGGACACACAGTCCAAATTATCCTTTTACGACGAAGAATATTTTGAAGTGACCTTTCCCGAAACGGAAGGCGCATCCGGACGGCCGCAATACCGCCGGCTTCCCGACGAAGAGGTGAACGCGATGTTCACGTAACCGGCCTACGGATGAAACAAACCCAATGGACTGTTCCGGAGAACTTCCTGGACAAACAAAGACTGTATGGAAACATATTTTGACGATTTACGCCCATATTATCAACCGGAAATCGCCCCCGCCATGCAACGGATAGCCGACAGTGAATATCTTCCGGTCATGGCTGCATTTATTTTCCCGGAGAAAACGATTGGCGAAGTTCGGAACATCCTGTCGAACATCCGGACAACGGACGAATTTCAGTCCCGGATCATGCACCGCTTCAATCAGGAGGTCATCCGCAAATCCGCCACCGCGTTCACCAGTGACGGCCTGGAACATCTGAATCCGGAAAAAAGATACCTTTTCATCTCCAACCACCGCGACATCATGTTGGATTCTTCCCTGCTGCAAACGGTTTTCCACGCGCACGGATTCCGGACAACGGAAATCACCTTCGGCAGTAACCTGATGTGTTCGCAACTGGTGATTGACATCGGGAAATCCAACAAAATGTTTACCGTCTTCCGCGGAGGCAGTCCGCGTGATTTCTACCGCAATTCCATGCGCCTTTCCGAATACATCCGCCACATCGTTACTCAAAAAAAGGAATCGGTCTGGATTGCACAGCGAAACGGGCGAACCAAGGACGGAAACGACACTACCGACCAGGGGATTATCAAAATGTTCTGCATGAGCGACCGTAGCGACCTGCCCCGTTCCATCCATGAACTCCACCTTGTGCCGGTGGCCGTTTCCTACCAGATAGAATCGTGCGACATCTTGAAGACACGGGAACTTTACCTGTCGTGTAACGGTCGGAAATACGTGAAGCGGCCGGACGAAGACCTGGTAAGTATCCTGACCGGCATCACGCAGCCAAAAGGTAACATTCACATCTGTATCTGCGACCCCCTTCGCGAGGAAGAATTAAAGGCCATCGGGTATCAATCCCCCAATGAGTTCCACAAATCAGTGGCCTCCCTGATTGATCGGCGTATCTATCGCGGATACAAATTGCACAACAACAATTACATTGCACATGACATCCGTTCGGGGCGCGACACGTATGCCACACACTACACACCGGAAGAAAAGGCTTGGTTTCTTGCGCGATACGAACAAATGCTGCAACAAATTGAGGGCGACGAACCGGTATTAAGGTCTATTTTTTTAGGCATTTACGCCAATCCCGTAGATAACTGCACAAAGCACGGATAAAATTAGAAGGGCGCACCGTGCACCCTTTGTGATGATACCGCGACAATGGATACATCTCCCTGTCTCTTTTTTGCAAGAATCAAAAAAAGCCGTATTTTTGTGCCCTGATTCCGCAGGGGGTAGAAAAGTGATTTCAAGCAAGAAATCCACCCCCGGGACTTAACCTGTTAGAAATTTAAGAACAGATGTACGTAATTGTAGAAATTAACGGCCAGCAATTCAAGGCCGAGCAAGGGAAAAAATTATTTGTTCATCACATCCGGGATGTCGAAAGCGGGGCAACCGTCGAATTCGACAAGGTGTTGTTGGTGGATGCGGATGGAGAAGTACGGGTAGGAACACCGGTCGTCGAGGGCGCCAAGGTCGTTGCCGAGGTGTTGTCTCCATTGGTAAAGGGTGACAAGGTGCTGATTTTTCACAAGAAAAGAAGAAAAGGCTATCGAAAGTTGAATGGTCACCGTCAGCAGTTCACCGAGGTGAGTATTAAGGAAATAGTAGCTTAACGTTTAAACAAGTAAAAGAAAATGGCACATAAAAAAGGAGTAGGCAGTTCGAAGAACGGCCGTGAGTCGGAAAGTAAACGGTTAGGTGTAAAACTTTTCGGTGGCGAATTTGCCAAAGCCGGTAACATCATCATTCGTCAACGGGGAACGGTGCATCATCCGGGCGAAAATACCGGCATCGGCAGAGACCACACGATTTATGCCCTGATTGACGGTACGGTTATTTTCCGCAAGGGAAAAAACAACCGGTCCTATATATCCATACAGCGTCCGGTCGCCGAAGTAAAAGAATGAAAAAACGCTATGCCGCGGCATAGTTGATATGCATTTGACTCGTACGGGTTAACGCATGAAAACGAGGCTGTTTCAAAAGTGACTTTTGAGGCAGCCTCATTTTTTGTTTTAAAAACTTGTCGCCTGAAAACAAAAAAGAGGCTGACCTTTTGAGACAACCTCGTCTTTTGCTTATCCCTGCAAACTGATTCTGCGGAGACGTTCTCTGTCGATGATTCTCACCTTCCGTCCGTCCAGCGCGATGATGTGTTCGGCCACGAAGGTGGAGAGCGTACGGATGGCGTTGGAGGTGGTCATGTTGGAAAGATTGGCCAGGTCTTCGCGCGAGAGGTAAATGCTCAGGGTGGCCCCGTCTTCTTCCATGCCGTAACATTCCAGCAGGGAGAGGAGCGATTCGGCCAGCCGGCCGCGGATATGCTTCTGGGTCAGGTTGACGGTGCGTTCGTCCGCAATGCCCAAGTCGGTCGAAAGTTGGCGGATGAAGAACATGGCCAGGTTGTGATTGGCGCGAATTAGCGATTCGACCACCGTCATCGGGATGATGCACACAACGGACGCTTCGAATGCAGAGGCGGCCGTGAGGTATTTTTCCCTGGCAAAATACGCGCGATAGGCAAAGTACTGGAAGGGTTTGATCATGCGGATGATTTGACTGCGTCCGCCTACTCCTTTCTTGAAGATTCTTACTTTTCCCTTGAGCAGACACATCATGTAGTTCGGCTCGTCGCCTTCGCAATAAATCAACTCATTCCGCCTGAAGTGCTGAATGACCGACCTGGCCCGGAGAATATCCCGTTCCTGTTCCGTCAAGACTCGCCAAACTTCCCATAAACTGGCCGAAATATCCACTTCTATCCATTCTTCCGTCTCCGTTGGCCGGTCGATTTCTTTCTTCTCTTCTTCCACTATCTGTTATAAAACATATTTATAGAGCACAAAAATAGACTATTCTCCACAAATACACAAAAAAAGCGTCCAAACCCCGCGTACCGGCTTAGGCTGTTTATAAATTAAAGTATCAAAATCGGCATTGCCGTACCCTCCCCCCTTCACTCCGGCCGTACAATCATCACTCCGGCCGTGGTCCGGATATCTTTTACGTAGCGTGCCAGGGAACGTGGTTCCACAATTACTTTTTGGGCGGAAGATGAGGCATGGATAAAACTCAATATCTCCCCTTTGCGGTAAATGAAACCGAGATGCGAAAGGTCCAGTCCGTCGATGCGCGTCACAAAACATACGATGTCACCGTTTTCCATCCCATCGGCACAAGCCTCGACGGAGTCTCCGGGAATCAGGGCATATCCTGTGCGGGCGGAGATTTCCTCTTCCTGATGGCGGATGACCTCTATCCGCTGGGGAGAGGCGGCCAACGGAGGGTAACTCCCCGGATGGGCCGAGAGGTAGGATACCGTTAGGCGATGGGGCTTGCCGCCGATGTGCCGGGTCATGTCCCGGACCAGTCCCTTCCGTTCGTTTTCATGGATCCAGTCGGAAAAGTAGTGCAGCCGGTCGGTATAATCGCGGATCACGCCGTCGCGGTAGCGTAGGCGTTGCAGGTGACGGCCATAGGCCTCCAAGGAAGGTTTCCCGGATTTCAGCGTATGCGCCAGCGCCAGGCAGGTTTCCACCAACGTGGTGCAGTCCATCTCGCGCAGGTTGACGACCAGCTGTTCCGGCTCTTTCTCCAGCGTGGAAGCCACGTAGGGCGTCCCCAGGAAAAACAGCGCCGTTTCCGTGATTAACTCCCCCAGTGGTAGCGTCCGTTTCGTTTCCATCGCCTGGACATAGCGGTCAAATACGGCACGGTCTTCCTTCGTGCAATACATGGGTTCCGGGACTTGCCCCCGGCTGTTGCAGGCCCCACAGAGACACCACAGGAACAACAGTACGCTCCCTTTCCGCATGGTTCACTTCTTCTTTTCCAGCAACTCCTGCAACTTGAACATCTCGTCCCGGTATTGCGCCGCCTCCAGGAAGTCCATCCTTTTTGCAGCCTCCTGCATCTGCCCTTTGGTCTGTTCAATGGCTTTCTCCAGTTGCGCCCGGTCCATGTAGCGTATCACCGGGTCGGCCACCTGCGTGGGTGCGGAGGGCGCCACATAAGTATAAGGGCTTTCGGCCGGTTTCGGTTCCTTTTCGCCCAGCAGCGAGACGGTGTTCTTAACAATCTGCTTCGGCATGATGCCGTGCTTTTGGTTATAGGCCAGTTGTTTTTCCCGGCGGCGGTTCGTCTCGTCGATGGTCAGTTGCATGCTCGCCGTGATTTTGTCGGCATAGAAGAGGACTTTCCCGTTCACGTTGCGAGCTGCCCGTCCGGCCGTCTGCGTCAGCGAGCGGTGCGACCGGAGAAAACCCTCTTTGTCGGCGTCCAGGATCGCCACCAGCGATACTTCCGGCAAGTCCAGCCCTTCGCGCAGCAAGTTGACCCCGATCAGCACATCGAACACGCCCTTCCGCAGGTCGTCCATAATCCGGATACGCTCCAGGGTTTCCACGTCGCTGTGGATGTAATTGCACCGCAGGCCCATCCGTTCCAGGTAAATTGTCAGTTCCTCCGCCATGCGCTTGGTGAGCGTTGTCACCAGTATGCGCTCCCCGGCGAGCGTCCGCAGCCTGATTTCCTCCATCAAATCGTCCACCTGGTTCATGCTCGGGCGCACCTCGATGGGCGGATCCAGCAACCCCGTGGGGCGAATCACCTGGTCCACCACGAGGCCTTCGCTTTTCGCCAGTTCATACTCGGCCGGCGTCGCACTCACATAGATGGTCTTCGGCGCCAGCAATTCAAACTCGTTAAACCTCAGCGGGCGGTTGTCCTTGGCGGCCGGCAAGCGGAAGCCGTATTCAATCAGCGTCTCCTTGCGGGAACGGTCGCCCCCGTACATTGCCCGGATTTGCGGCACGGTAGCATGGCTTTCGTCAATCACCAGCAGGAAGTCCTCCGGGAAATAATCCAGCAGACAGAAGGGGCGTTCGCCGGCCTGCCGCCCGTCGAAATAACGGGAATAATTCTCAATGCCCGCACAGTGTCCCAGTTCCTGAATCATTTCCAGGTCGAAGCTCACCCGTTCTTCCAGCCGTCTGGCCTCCGTTTTTTTGCCTAAGCCCCGGAAATACTCAACCTGGCGGCCCAAATCGAGCCGGATGTCCCGGACGGCCGTATGAATATGATCCTGCGAGGTGACAAAGAGGTTGGTCGGATAGATGTTCAACTCCTCCTGCTCGTCGTATTCCTGTCCGCTCACGGGATTAAAGGAGGCAATCCGCTCGATCATATCGCCCCAGAACTCAATGCGGTAAGCGATGCCGTCGTAGCCTTCAATGGAGGGGAAAACATCGACCGTTTCGCCGTTGACCCGGAAGCTGCCGCTGTGGAAATCGACCTTGTTGTTTACGTAGAGGGCGTCCACAAACTGCCGTAGCATCTTGTCGCGGGGGATTTTCTGTCCCTTTTTGAGATAGACCACCTTCTGTGCAAACGCGCGTGGGTTGGCCATACCATAGAGGCAGGAAACGGACGAAACGACAATGACATCACGCCGGCCGGAAAGCAGCGAAGCGGTCGCCCGCAGGCGCAACTTGTCAATCTCGGCATTGATGGAGAGGTCTTTTTCGATGTAAGTGTCCGTTACCGGCAGGTAGGCTTCCGGCTGGTAGTAATCGTAATAGGAAACAAAATACTCTACGGCATTGTGTGGGAAAAAGCTTTTAAATTCGCTGTACAGCTGGGCGGCCAGCGTTTTGTTGTGGCTCAGGACGAGCGTCGGCTTCTGTACATTTTCAATCACCTTGGCAACGGTAAACGTCTTCCCCGAGCCGGTCACCCCCAGCAGGGTCTGGAAGGGCACGTCGCCCAGGATTCCCTCCGACAGCGCCTGGATAGCTTCCGGCTGGTCTCCCATAGGTTGAAAGGGTGAAACGACCTGGAAGTTCATGGATACAGGTTTTTCCTCTGGGGAATCACAATCCATAAAACCAAGTAAGCCACCATAGCGGTGAAGGCGGTGCACAGACACAACACGATGTATCCGATGCGCACCAGCGTGGGGTCCAGCGCGAAATATTCCGCGATGCCGGCACATACGCCGGCAATCATCCGATCCCCGTTCGAGCGGTATAACCTTTTTATCTCAGTCATATTTGTTTTTTATTCGTTTAGATATAGATACAAAAGTAGGCGACATGCCGTTGATACCAAAAAACCGGTAGGGCGAAAACAAGTTCCCTCCGGAGAACAGGCATTTAAAGATCCACAGCCTTCCCTGTTTGGGCGCTTTGGATAGCGGCTTCCAATATGCGTACAACCAGCACATT
Organism: Tannerella sp.; assembly: GCA_031275525.1. GTDB lineage: Bacteria > Bacteroidota > Bacteroidia > Bacteroidales > Tannerellaceae > Tannerella. The sequence continues at coordinate 8,326 of JAISOP010000144.1, read as the reverse complement.
GTTTTCAAGCGATGCCAAGTCGTAGGGCGCCACCCGTATTTCGTTCCGGACAACGGCCTTCAGGTAATCAAACGAGTCATGGTAGGGCGGCTCCAGTTTAGGCGGCGTCACGGTAGTTTCCTTCCGGTCCCTATAGACCCGCATCTGTGTCGGGGTATCCTGATAGATATACCCTTTGCTACCGTAAACGTGCATATTCTTGCGGTTCATCGGCCAGTTCCACGAGGCCATAACCTGTACCGTCAGGGAAGGATAATTAAGAATAATAGTTGCGTCGTCGTCCACCTCCGGATACTTGTCCGGCTTCTGGTGGTTCAGCACGCCATATACGCTTTGCGGCTGCTCGCCGTTCAACAGCCATACGGCCAAGTTGGCGCCGTAGCAGCCGAAATCAATAACCGCCCCTCCCCCGTTCAGTACCGGGTCGGTCAGCCAGTCGGTGAACGCCTTCCCGCAGCCGATCTCGAACGGCCCCTGATGACCGTCATACACATGGATACGCGTAATCGTCCCAATTTCGCCGTTCCGGATCGACCGGCAGGCCGCATGATTCGTGTCATACCACGACGTCTCGTAATTCGTCAACACCCAAATCCCGTATTTACGAGCCAAGGCTTCTATCTTCGCGGCATGAATTCCATTCACCGCCAGCGGTTTCTCCACCATGACATGGATACCCCGCGGAGCGCAGGCTTCCACCACACGCAGATGGTCAAAAATCGAGCCGTAGGCAATCACAGCCTCCGGTTTCGTCCTATCCAACATCTCGTCCAGATCGCCATAAAAAAGCGACGCGTCAATTTTCCGGCGAAGAGCATTCCCCTCGCGTATTTGTGCATCCTGTTCGTATGCGCCGGTCACCACAAAATCGCCCCGGTCTATCCGCCGGACGACGTCGGCCAGATGACCGTGGGACAATCCAGCCACCGCCAATCGCAACGGCTTACCCTCCTGCCCCGCCAAAGCCAACGGCAGCAGTCCACAAATAAACCACATCACATTCAATAACCTTTTCATACCTTCTATTATTTATCCCATCCAACAGACGCGACCGCCGATTCGCCCCCCTCCCCCTGTGGGGAGGGGTCGGGGGGGAGGGGTCAATTTGCCGGCTGCGGCGCCTGGCCCGGTACCGGCGCCACGCCTTCGTGATAATCGGGTAAGGGGCCTAATTCGTACACCTTGGGTCCATAGCGCAAATCGGACGCCATGATTTCGTCCCACGAAATAGCCTTACCGGTATAAGCCGCTTCGCGTCCGAGGATTGCCACCAGCGTAGAATAAGCCAGGTCTTCGGCCTGATTGATTTTCTTTCCCAAACGGATCGACTCCACCAGATGAATATGTTCCTGTTCATAATCGCCGTTTTTCGTTTTCGTCTTATCATACTGCCAGATGATGTTCCCGTTATAGTCTTCCAGGCGGATATCCCCCTTCGAGGTAAACATCCCCTTGGTGCCGTACACCTGTTCGGAAACATTTCCGTCGCAGCCGTCGATTTGGCGGGCGGTAGTCAACATCCTCCGGTTCTGGTCATAGTAATAATCCACGCTGAAGAAGTCGAAAATATCGCCGGTGAGCCGTTGCGCCCGACCGCCGAACCCGACCGCCTGCGTCGGACGTACGCCCATGAACCAAGTCACGATGTCGATATTGTGAATCGCCTGATCCAGGATATGGTCTCCACTCAGCCACTTAATGTTAAACCAATTCCGGATATTGTATTCCATATCGCTCCACCCGGGACGCTGCTTTTTGTTCCACCAGGCGCCCTGGTCCCAGTGTGCTGCGCCGGAAACGATCTCTCCGATAGCGCCGTTCCGCACCTGCACGTAGGCCTCCCAGTACGCCCGCGAATGCCTCCGCTGGTTGCCCGTGACGACCGTCAGGCCCTTGGCGGTAGCCGTCTTGGAGGCGGCGATAACGGTGCGGATGCCCGTTGGATCCACTGCGCAGGGCTTCTCCATAAACACATGTTTCCCGGCATCTACCGCCGCCTTGAAATGTTCCGGCCTGAAATGCGTGGGCGTGCAGAGCAGCACGACGTCGATTTCGGGTATGGCCAACACCTTCTGATAGGCGTCGAAGCCGAAAAAGCGGTTGACTTCGGGCACATCATTGTTAAACTGTTCCATCAATATTTTCCGGCTGGCGTCCATCCGGTCGGGGAAAATATCCGCCATGGCGATGATGGACACGTTCGGTCCGGCTTTCAGGAATTGCGTAGCGGCGCCCGTGCCGCGGTCGCCGCAACCCACCAGCGCCGCTTTCAAGGGTTTTCCGTCCGGAGCGATGTCCACAAATGAATACATGCCCAATTCCTCCGGCGTGTACGTTTTGGAGGGAGCAGATTTAGCCTCTCCTCCCGCAGTGCATGAGGCCAGCGATACGGAGGCCATTCCCAAAGGGAGTCCTGCGCCTGCCAGCGCCGAACTTGTTAGAAATTCACGTCTTTTCATATTCCTATTTTTGATATTAAAAAATTATGCAGCGAAGATACAAACAATAATCCGATTAGGAACTGTCCGGAAATAAACCATGCAAATTTTACGGGAAAGACAAACCCATCCTTGCAACCTTTCCGGCCGGCGCAAAAATGTGCGGTAAAGTGATCGGCAAATGCAATAGATGCTGAAAGCATGTGACGCAGGCTTCTCCCCGTCGGGGAAATGAAAAAAACACGTGATATAGGATTCTCCCCGAAACGGTCAGGATATAAGATTAGTGGTTAGTTCAAAACCTGCAAAACAGGCTTATTCATCAAATCATCCGGTCAATTCCCCGTATTATTTTTTTCCGGCAACCGGATGGGTGGGAACCTCCCTGGTGTATTGTTCGCCGGTTTTTATAGCGCAGCCTCGTCGAATTTTGAACAATATCACCTATCTTTGCCGCATGTTCAATACAAAATCATAATGAAATAAGGATATCTCGAAACCAAACAAATAAACTATATACTTTGCAGATAATGGAAAATAAATTACAAAACAAATTGAGCCGGCGGAGTTTCTTTAAAAATTCCGCTACGAGCGTAATCGGAAGTCTTTCCGTACCGGCATTCCTGGGCAGTTGTTCCGGCGCCGGTTCCAAAGAAAAAAAACAGAAAGAAGTAACAGTTCCCGAAATCCTTCCGTCCGCACCGGAGGGGAAGGCGCTTAAGGCAGGGCTGGTCGGGTGCGGCGGTCGCGGGACGGGCGCCGCATGTGATTTCCTGAACGCCGGAAACGGATTGCAGATCACCGCCCTGGGCGACGTTTTTAAAGACAAACTGGACGCCTGTCGCAAGACACTGGAAGAAAAAGGACAGCACATTGCAGACGAAAACTGCTTCCTCGGCTTCGACGCCTACCGGAAAGTCATTGATTCCGGCGTCGATGTCGTACTGCTGTGTACGCCGCCGGTATTCCGTCCGCTGCATTTCGAATACGCCGTGGGACAAAACAAACACTGTTTCATTGAAAAACCCTGCGCAGTCGATCCCACAGGCGCCAAGCAAATACGGGTGATGGGCAAACATGCCGAACAGCAGGGCCTTTCGGTGATAAGCGGAACCATCCGCCGTTCCCAAAAAGACTGTATCGAGACCTACCGGCGCGTGGCAGGCGGCGCCATCGGCGAAATCGTCTCCGCCCACGTCTCCCGCATGGGCGGCGCCCTGTGGTATGTCCAGCGGCGCCCCGAGTGGAGCGATATGGAATACATGCTGCGCAACTGGGTCAATTTCTGCTGGACGTCGGGCGACCACATCGTCGAGCAATTCATCCACGAGATCGACCAAATGTCATGGTTCACAGGCGACCGGCGTCCGGTCAGGGCAGAAGCCACCGGCGGACGGCAACGCCGGGTGAACGGCGACATGTACGACCACTTCAGCGTCGAATATCTCTACGATAACGGCCACCGGGCACACTGCACCTCCCGGCAAATCGGCGGGTGCGACACCCAAACCCTCATCATGGTTTACGGTACCGAAGGCTACACCAATTGCTCCGACACCATCTACCACCTCGACGGAACCGTCGCCTGGAAGTACCCGCACCCCAACGCCGGAGACGCCGACCAGTCCATGGCCGTGCCCGACCCCTTCGTACAGGAACACATCCGCTTAGTGACCGCCATACGCGGCGGACAGCCGGTGAACGACGTCGAAAAGCACGTCCAGTCCACCCTGATGGCCATCATGGGACGCGAATCAGCCTACACCGGCCAATTCGTCACCTGGGACCAGATCCTGGCCTCGACCCAGAAACTGGGACCCGAGACCTATCAGTTCGGGCCGGTAGCAGGCATCCGGGAAGAAATACCCGTCGCCGGTACGGCACAAGGATAACCCCATCTATCCAATTCAAACATTATGCAAAGACGTAAATTTATCAAAAACACAATACTGGCCTCCGGCGCCCTGGCATGGTCATTTGCCGGACGTCCCGCCGCGGCAGGACGACACCTTTCCGCTCCCACCGCACCGGCCGCGACATTCGGGAAATCCATCATGTGGGGGACGGTCGAACTGGCAGGCAGCGTGCTGGACAAGTGCAAAGCCATCAAGGCCGCGGGATACGCGGGCGTCGAACCCAACAGCCACATGGACCGCCCGGAAGTGCTGGATGCGCTGAAAGCAACAGGTCTGGCAGCCTCGAGCGTATGCTGTTCCACGCACTGGCAAAAGCCGCTTTCCGACCCGGACGCCGCCGTACGCGAAGAAGGAATAGAAGGCATACGGATAGGGCTGGAAGATGCCCGGGCGTATGGAACGGATGCCCTGTTAGTGGTGCCGGGAGCGGTGAATCCCACCATTTCATACGACGAATGCTGGGCGCGATCGACCGAGTGCCTGAAAAAACTCTTGCCCGCGGCCGAAAAACTAAACGTGCGCATCTGTATCGAGAACGTCTGGAACAACTTCCTGCTCAGTCCGCTGGAAGCCTGCCGCTACGTAGATCAATTCAACAGCCCGCAGATAGGTTTCTACTTCGACTGCGGGAATATCTTAGCCTACGGATGGCCGGAGCAGTGGATCCGCATCCTGGGACAACGCATCGCCCGGATACACGTCAAGGAATTCAGCCGTCAGAAAGCCGATGCCGAAGGACGCTGGAAAGGGTTTGACGTTGCACTGACCGAGGGCGACGTCAACTGGGCGGAGGTGATGAAGGAAGCGCGGAAAAGTTACCGGGGACACTGGTTCACCTCCGAACAGGGCAATTCCCAAACACCGGAAGAACTGGCCGACCTGAGCCGGCGTTTAGATCAAATCCTGGCCCGATAAACCTCCCGCAAAGCCACAGGGAACACCAAGAAAAAACTTTGTGAACTTTGTGGCTTTGCATCAAAAAAAGGCGCGGATGTTTTTGTGACTACCCAGAAAAGCGTAAATTTGCAGGACGTTTAATTTTAAAACTATCAAAAATGGCTTACGTAATTAGCGAAGATTGTATTGCATGTGGCACCTGTATTGACGAATGTCCTGTGGGAGCGATTTCCGAAGGAGATATTTATCACATTGACCCGGAGATGTGTACCGAATGTGGCACATGTGCGGATGTGTGCCCCACGAGCGCCATTCACCCGGAGGCATAGGAACAATTCCCCTGCGAATACTCCTTTTTTGGTATGGAGGAGTAACAACGGGTTCCGCGCGATTTGGGAATATACGCAGAGAGCACACAGAAATGTGGATTCTCTGCGTTTTTTTATGAAATATCCCTTGCCGCCCCTCCCCCCAAAAACCAGAATCCCCGAATATTTGAATCCCTGCATTTTATTTTCTGCAATATACCCGATATACCCTCATAGGGGTATTGCGGGGTTGATTAATTCCATGTAACTTTGCAAAGTTGTTTTAACCAAAACGCGAAACGATTCATTTAAAAAACAAATTAATTGATATGGCAAAAGTAGCAAAACAGTTAACAGATTTAATTGGGAACACGCCGTTGATGGAACTCTCCAACTACAATGCAAGTCAGCATTTGAATGCAAAACTCATTGCTAAATTGGAGTATTTCAATCCGGCGGGAAGTGTAAAGGACCGCATTGCGTATGCAATGATCACGGAAGCAGAGAAGAGTGGCGTTCTTCAGCCGGGCGCTATCATTATTGAACCGACGAGTGGAAACACAGGAATCGGACTGGCTTTCGTGGCAGCCGTCAAGGGATACAAGTTGATTTTGACGATGCCCGAAACAATGAGCGCCGAACGTCGCAACCTGTTGAAAGCGCTGGGTGCAAACCTGGTATTGACACCGGGTGCGGAAGGCATGAACGGAGCCATCCGGAAAGCAAGCGAACTATGCGACAGCATTTCAGGCTCCGTTATCTTGCAGCAGTTTGAAAACCCGTCCAACCCGGACATCCACTTGAAGACGACCGCTGAAGAAATCTGGCGCGACACGGATGGAGAGATCGATATCTTTGTCGGCGGCGTAGGAACGGGTGGCACCATCACCGGTGTTGGCACAAAGTTGAAGGAATACAAGCCGGGAGTGAAAATCGTGGCCGTTGAGCCGAAAGAATCTCCCGTACTGTCGGGAGGAAAACCCGGCCCGCACAAAATTCAGGGGATTGGTGCCGGTTTCGTGCCCAAGATTTACCAGGCCAACGTGGTTGACCAGATCATCACAGTAAGCAGTGACGATGCCATCCGTACCAGCCGCGAACTGTCGCGCAGGGAAGGATTGCTGGTAGGTATCTCGTCCGGCGCGGCCGCCTTTGCCGCCACAGGACTGGCCAAGCTGCCCGAAAATGCAGGAAAAACCATTGTCGTGTTGCTGCCCGACACCGGCGAGCGTTATCTCTCTACTGCATTGTATGCCTTTGAAGAATATCCGCTTTGATTTTTCCATAACATTTACTTCTGAGAAATTACAGCGTTCGGGACCGGCAGAGTAGGTTCCAGACGCTGTAATTCTGTTTAGAGGGCCGTAGTTTCTTATTTCCGTTTGCTCCTCGACGGAAAAAACCGAAATGATACCTGACACGATACCGTTTTTTATTTCCTGTTTCCTTTTTACCACGCATTTTTCGGCAAGAAGATGTAACCTTTCAGGATTTTTTTCGTCATCTTTGTAACATGTATAACAAACTAAAAGGGAATCATGAGGAAATTAAAAACAAGTGTATGTGGTGTAAGTGTACTCGTCGGTTGCATATTGCTGACGAGTAATTGTTTTCCATTCAGGAAAAAAGTCAAGGGAGACGGCAACGTGATCACAAAGGAAATCGCCATAAGCGATTATCAAGCCATCCGGAGTCAAGGCGCATCCCTGAAAATCGACTACACGCAGTCGAATGACGCGCCGGGACTGACCGTTACGGTTGACCAAAACGTCTTCGAGATGTATGACTTCGAGGTGCGTGATGGGGAGTTGAGAATCGAACCGAAAAAAACGTTCAAACGTGACCAGTTTGCTCCTACCCGGTTCACGGTGGTAACCCACTCCACCAATCTGCGCAAGGTGGAGAGCGCCGGCAGAGTCGAATTTTCGGTTAACGGCCCCTTGCAGACGGATGAGTTGAAGTTCAGCCTGGCCGGTAGCGGAACGGTGAATTTGAAAGAGTCTGTCACGGCGCGGAAACTGGATATTGAAATGGCCGGTAGCGGGACGCTGAATGCCTCTGCCCTGTCTGGGGAAACCTTTAAGGGAAACATTGCCGGGTCGGGGGAAATAAATTTAGGAGGCCGGATGACCTCGGCCTCGTTCGAGATTGCCGGCAGCGGGACGGTGCACGCCTTCGACCTGCAGGCGGAAGACGTGAAGTGTGAGATTGCCGGTAGCGGAAACCTCGAAATCTACGCCAACAGCCGTATTCAAGCCAATGTAGCCGGCAGCGGAAAGGTCAGATACCGCGGGACTCCTTCGAACGTCGATACGGACATCGCCGGGTCGGGCAGTGTCCGGAAAGCAGACTGAGTAATGTCCCCGCAGGAGGCACGTCGCCCGTATAAGCCGGTCGCTCGCGGAGCGGACAGTCAAGACCGGATTTGAAGTCAAGGAGGTACCAGGAAATAAACCATCCATTTACGTATCTGTTTTTCGCAATCCTTCAGCCCGAAAAGGCTTACATACCCCCCCGGTATGCGTGCCTTTTCGGGCTTTGTGCTGCAAAAAATCAGATACGTAAAGGATGGTTTATTTCCTCAACACATTAGGAAGACGGCGCCTTTAGCGGAGGTATATTTCTCCGAAAAACGCCGGGCAGTGATAGTTCGGCGCCGGGAGGTCGATCGGACTCCAGGTGACGTAATGCGGATGTTCCGTCCCGTCGGCGCACTTGTAGAAGTTCCCGAAAATCTTTTCCGGCAGGTTGGCGGGATCCAGCCCCA
>JAISOP010000124.1 GCA_031275525.1 Tannerella sp. | reverse complement strand
TCGGGCGACTTCTTAGGGAGAATGGGTTGATAGGGGTTGCGAAGCTGCGTCAACATTTCTTGCCACGAATTGGCGGAATTTTCATCCTGGGCCGTGCCGATGCCTTCCGTATAAAAAAGAATCAACTTTTTCATTGCGAGCGTATCTTTCTTGGAGATAGCCATGTTGTTCAGGCAATTGAGACACTTGTTCATCACCGGCCCCATGGACGAATGCATACTTTCTTCCGTCACCCAGATGACGGTCAGTTGGTTGATACTGTATGGGTCACAATAAGAAACACCTTCTTCGTACCACATCTTTGCATCCTGATAATCTTTTCGTCTCATCGCCTCATCACCCTTCCAATTATATTCCGTCTGTTGCTGTGCCTGCACACAGAATGGAAATATCAGCAAACTCCATAAAATCAATCGTATCATGCACATTTTCCTTTTTAATAAGTAGTTACACCTTCAGCAATCCGAATGCCTTCCGCATTATAAATATCATACTTCCCGTCTTCCCGTCCAAACGCCCGTCCATTCGATGAAATACCTACACTGTGATAGATACATTTTATTTTTTCTTCTCCTTTTGAATCAATTGCGCCAAATAATTGGGTCTTCTTGTTGCGGACAATCGTATAATTTCCAAAAGCCATCTTCATTTCATAGTTCTCCTTGCGTTCGGCAATCTTTTGTTCTTCCTCTTTTTCGATACATTCGAAGTGCAACCGCGAAGTCTCTTCCGTCGTTTTCAATTCGCTTGCTTTCTCAAAGTCTTTTTTTGCTTCCGTATAATTCTTTTGTTCCATCTTTAATTTTCCGCTTGCAATCAACGCATTATATTTCTCGTTGATTTCTTCGGCCGACAGCGTGACTTCCGCTGCATCCGTTGCCTGAGTATCTCGCTGTTCGGCCAACAAACGCACTTCCGCTTCTTTTCTCGCCTTTGCTTCCTCTTCCGCTACTCTTTTAGTGTCTGTTTTGGAATCCGCCGGAGGAGGCGTTTGCGACGGCGTTGTCATTACTACGTTTTCCGTTTTCGGCTCCTTCTCCTCCGGTGTTTTCAACTCCGTATCTTCCGGCACGGTCAATTGTTGAGGCATCACGATTTCCTCACCAGAACCGGCGCCTGTCCGGGTCATCTCCGGCAGTTCGTTCCATCCGAAGATGTACATAACGGTATATCCGACAAATGCAAAAGTGAAAGCAATCAGCGGAATCATCACACGTCGTCTCTTCTTTTTGCGGATGCGTCCAGTATCCGGGTGATTTACCTCCATCTGTCTGGAATCAATTCGTTGCGGGACGGGCGTGGAAGCGTAGGCCGTGCTGTCTTCGTCGCCGGAGGAGGAAGAAGGTGCTCCTACATTCGTCTCCAGCAACGTATTCTCCGTTTCCTCAAAATAAGACGGAATATCCAGTTCGTTAATCATTTCCCGAACAGTCAAATAGCGTTCGGCAGGATTCACTTTCATCGCCATGAGAATCACCGCTTCCGTTCCGGGTGAAATTTCTTTGTTCAGTTCCGAAGGCTTCGCCAGCGGTTTGGTGGCACGCAGAATCGACTCCGTCGGGATGACGCCCGTCAGCAAGTTGTACATGGTCGCGCCCAGTGAATAGATGTCCGGGCGAGGAGAAAAACTCTGTATGCCCTCGTCGTCATACTGTTCGATGGAGGCAAATCCCTTGGACAGCGTCAGAAGGGTCGTACTTGTTTCCTGCTGTTCAATGTCATAGCGTTTGCTGACGCCAAAATCAATCAACCGCGCATTGTTTCGTTTGTCTATCAGGATATTGCTTGGCTTGATGTCCAGATGCAGGATATTTTTCTGATGTACGAAACTGAGCGCCTGGCCTATCTGGTAGATGTATTTCAGGACTTTCTTTTCCGGCAGGGGGCCTTGCGTATCCAGCATGTATTTCAGCGAACAGCCCCGGATATATTCCATCGCAATGTAGGCCGTGTTGTTTTCTTCAAACACTTCCAATACATTAACCACATAGGGATGATGCACTTCCGAAAGGATTTTTGCTTCCTTAATCAGTTTTTCTTTGAACTTGTCGAAAAGCGTTTGTCCGGTTTTGGAATGAATGCGAACGTGATAGGTCTCCTTGTCCCGAAAGCAGTAGTCCTTGAAGAAATATTCCTTGATACATATAGGCACGTCAGTTCGCACCGTCCCCAGTTCACCTTTCACTTCCGTGCTCCAGGTGCCTGTGTAGGTGATACCAAATCCTCCCTGGCCAATTACATCGCCCAGTTGATATTTCTTATCCTGTAAATAGTGTCCTTTCGGCAAATTCATAAATTACGCAAGGCCATCAGGTTTTCTACGCACAAAGGTACGGTTTTTTTCAAATAATTGTGTACAGGAAAGAGAGAATATATTGTTTGTAGTTGGACGGATTTTGAACGTTTTGGACTTGGAAAAGATAAAAGGAGTAATTATCACGTGCGTTTAGGCTACACGACTCCACAATGATATTTTTGATGGACTCGGCGGACGCAGCCTGCGAAAAAACAGCGGAAAGCGTTTCCGACCGGATACAGTCCGTCACGCCGTCCGTACACAGGAAAAAATAATCGCTGGGACGAATGTCCGTCAATAACGCTATTTCTGCGTCCGCCGGGTAGCCGGTACCTTGAATCGCCCGTGTAATCACATTTTTTTGAGGATGATGCTCAGCCTCGTCTGCCGTGATTTTTCCCAGTTTCACCAGAGAGTTGACTAATGAATGGTCTTCCGTCCAATAAATAGCCTGGCCGTCACGAAATTGATAGACCCTGCTGTCTCCAATATGGGCAATTGTGATTCCCGATTCGCCCACATAAGCCAGTGTCATTGTCGTTGCCATGCCTTTGGCTTCAGGATGTTGCGACACATATTCGTCAAAACGGACTTCGGTATATTGAACAGCTTTGCGGATAAGTTCTTCGGTGGGATCTCCCTCAAGGAAGGTTGCGAAAAAGGTTTGAAGCGATTCACATGCCAGGGAACTGGCGACTTCACCCTTTTCAGCGCCGCCCACTCCATCACATACGATAAACAGTTTCTGTTCGGAATCGACTAACTCGGACTGCGGGTAGATGGAATCTTCGTTATTCTGTCTTCCTCCCTTTTCGCTGATTGCATAAGGCCGTTCAAGTGTTATATTCATGGTTGCTACCACCTTTTATTCATTAAATCGAAGCACGGTATGCCCCGCTACTATTTCATCATTGTTTTTCAGCACAATTACTTCGCCCTCATCCAAATACTTCCCGTTATACAGGGTACGGTTTTTACTGTTATTGTCGGAAAGAGAATGAACCAAACCCCCATGCGGATTTTTTTTAACTTCAATCCGCATGTGGTTTCGGCTCATCAACTTGTCTCCTGTTTCGATACAAATATTCGCTTTGGAAACAGAAACTTTCCTGCCCACGATATACAACCCCTCCTGCAACAGAAACGTCTGTGCCGGAGTATCCGCATTCCCGATGACGGTCAATTTGCCGCCACCTTTCCTGACTGGCTGAAGTATAGCCGTATTATCCTCCGACGCCGGACTACTTTTCGACTTTCCTTCCAACACCGAAATCGGAATCTCTCCCTTGCATTTCGGGCATTTAAAGGATGCGATTCCTTCCGGGATTTTTTGTTCGTCGACCTTTAATCCGACATGACAATGCGGGCATTTTACCGCAATCATACAATGATAGAGATGTCGGCATCATCCATTCCGGAGAAGATATCAATGATATCCGCATCGGAAGCAATTTCAACATTGTCTGATAACGTGATAAAGTCCATATCCATGTAATGGTCGTCCAATGTCACGAAATCAGCATAGCTTTCATCCATATCAATCACTACTACATCGCTCAAATCTTCGTCTATGGAGACGAATGCACTTTCATCTTTCATACTCTACTAAATTTTATTTCATAAGTCATATTGCTTTCGCAGTCACAAAAATACACACAAATATTATTATGATTTATATCCTTTATGACATAACGTACAAAACCACAGGGTTACTGTACAAAAACGGGTATTTTCGTTTCGGATCTTTATTTCTTAACCCATTTTGCTTTACAAGAGAAGACCGGGCACTGTTTTTTATTGGCGAGCGATTCCCAAGGAATCTCTCCGAGGAAGGCTCCGCATTTGGGGCATACGTAGTCTATTTTGAACTGGTTGGCGATGTTTTGCAGTAATTCGGGGATTTTTGCCGACTGTTTGGCGCCGAAATACACGCCGACCGTCGGCGCACAGATGGCCAACAGAAAACTGGCAATCATGATATTGTAATTTCCTTTGCCCGCAAAGCCGATCATCAGGCCGGCTACACCGATTACGGCAAATGGAAGTGACTGGAATAGTCTTGTTTTAAACTGATTGGAGGATTGTATCCGTATTTTTTCCTTGATATAGGCGTCGTAGACAGGTTTTAGGGCGGCAAATTCTTCGCTGTAGTCATTGTCGAATTTCAACACGTCCCTTAAATTTAATGTATAGTGTTCGCCCAGCGTGACGCGGTCTGTTGCGTTGATTTTCTTTCGTATCACCTGGTCGCCGTTGACGAACGTACCGTTTGTCGAACCGGCGTCCTCAATGAACAAATTACCGTTTTCGTCACGACTCAATTTTGCATGGTAACGGCTTATGTACGTCTCATCCACCACAAAATCATTGTCTTCTGCCTTTCCTATCCTGATGGTCATGTCTTTTTCAGATTCTCACTTTGTCTCAAACCTTCCTGTTCAAGCATGTCTTTCAGCGCTTTCAGCGGTTCCTTGGAAACTTGCAGTTCACGCGGTTTCCCGCCGGGTGTCAGCAATAACAACTTCTGCTTCGGCAAATTGATTTGCAGAATGTAGCTTTTGTTGATAATGAAACTCTTGCCTACACGTAACAACATGGATTTATAGTCCAGTACCTGATTCCCGAGCATTTCTTCTATTCTTCCGATATTGATCGCAAAGGTAAACTGAATACCTTCACTCAGAAGTAGTTTGGTATAGTTCCGGTCTGCTTCCAAATAAAGTATATCACTGATTCTTATACGTAGAAATTCATCCCTTGTCTTGATTATCAAATATCTGTCCATTCTTTTCCGCTCTTACCGTAAATTCAGCTACAAATATATATATAATTTTTCGGTTCGGCATCAAATATGAAGAATTCGGAATGCTTTTTGTGTCATACTGCCTTTTTGCTATGCGCGGCATGGTTTTGTGGATTGCCGACAGGCTTTGTTTGCCCTCGAAGGGCTTCGTCCTTCAATTGACGGCATGGCCCTGTACGCTGACCCTTTCATGTTCATCCATCATTTTCAATGCTCTTTGCAGGTCTTCGGGGGTGTCGATTCCGAGGGTCTCCCGGTGGGTAATGGCTGTTTGGATTCGGTAGCCGTTTTCGAGCCAGCGCAGTTGTTCAAGACTTTCGGCCTGTTCGAGCGGCGAGGGTGGCAAGGTGACAATCTCCTTCAACACATGGGTCTGATAGGCATACAGGCCGATGTGCCGGTAGAACGTGTGGGCGGCCAGCCAGCCGGTGTACTCCCTGCCACGCAGGTACGGGATGACGGAACGGCTGAAATAGAGCGCTTCGAGCCGGCTGTTCAGTACCACCTTCGGCAAGTTCGGATTGAACAGCGTCTGTTCGAAGTCGCCGTCCGGCTCGAGGGGCTTCACGAGCGTGGCTATTTGCACGCCGGGTTGCTCGAAACAACCTTTCAGGAGTTCGAGTTGTTCCGGATGGATAAAGGGTTCGTCGCCCTGGATATTGATTACCACGTCGCAGGAGATACCGGTTTTCCGATACGCCTCATAACAGCGGTCCGTACCGCTACGGTGATGGGCGGACGTCATGACGACGCGTGCCCCGAAGGCCTCGGCTACTGTTGCAATACGCTCGTCGTCCGTTGCGATGCACAACTCATCGACACTCTGCCGCACCTGTTCATATACCCGCTGAATCAACGGCTTCCCTTTCATGTCCGCCAGCGGTTTCCCCGGAAAGCGGGTCGATGCATATCGCGCCGGTATGATACCTAAGAATTTCATTTCACCGGGTCTTCGTGATGCTGTTGCAGTATCGCGGCTATCTTGTTGCGCCAATCTTCGCCGTTTTTGACCAGGCAGGTCCGAAAGCCGAATGCTTCTGCCGTTTGCAGGTTGTGCAGGCTGTCTTCGATGTACAGCGATTCGGCGGGACAGATGCCGCTATCGCGAATCATGGCCTCGAAAATGGCACGTCCCGGTTTGACGCACTTCATTTCGTAGGAGATATACAGTCGGTCGAAATAGAACGTAATCGGATGACCGTCGGGCGAAAACTCCGGCGTCCGCGCCCAGTCCATCAGGATGGGGTTGTTGTTGCTCAACAGAAAGAGCCGGTAGTGTTTACGCAGTTCGAGCAGATAGTCCAACTTGTAGGCTTCCGGCACACAGATAATGCTTTTCCAGGCGCGTTCGATGGCCTCGCGGGGAATCTCCTTCCCCACCTGTTCGCATAGTAGCCGACAGAACGTGTCGGCGTCAATGGCGCCGCTTTCGATGTCCAGGAAGATACCGTTATGATGATAGGAGTCGATCAGCCGGTCGGCATCCCTCACGCCAATGGCCCGGAACTGCCGGACGGCTTCCTCGCGCCGGACATCTACCAACACTCCGCCCATATCAAAAACAAGATGCTTAATCATTCAACTTCCTTTCGCCCTTTGCCCGGCATCTCCGGGCAAGGGGCGACGCCTGTAAAACAAGCGAAGCCCCTGCCCGGACGTGGAACCTCTGCATAACCGGAGATTTCATTTCTTCCTAAGTTTCAAAACATAGCTTCCCGCAAGCAGCCGGTAGGCCGAGCCTCCGTCCGGCGCGAGCGTCACCGCTTGGCCGTCGGCCAGGGTGGAGGCAGTCAGCCGGTAGCCGGTTGGCGGCGTGAAATCGGCTGTGCTGTTGGCCGGAACGGTGACCCGGTAAGTAATCTCCTTCCGCTTCTTCTCCCAGCGGGAGACAATCTTTCCGTAGGGAGACTGAAACGACACGTCGGCATGTTGAAGCCCTTCCACAAAAGAGGGTTTCAGGAGGAAATTCCCGAATCCCGGATGGGCGGGGTCGATCTGTATGCCTCCCAGCGTTTCGTAGAACCAGATGCTGATGGCGCCGAACATGATGTGGTTGAGCGAGGTCTCTTTCTTCTCGCCGATAGCCTCCCACTGTTCGTAGAGCGTGGTGGCGTTGTCGTGCACGATCCAGTGTCCCCAGGAGGGAAAGGTTTCCTGCGAAGCGACCGTATAGGCCAGGTCGGCGTATCCGTTTTCGCTCAGCGCGGGCAGCAAGGCGCGGGAACCCAACATACCCACGTCCGGGTGACGGTTGTCGGCCGTCACCCGGTCGGCCAGGTTCTGCGCCACCTTCTGCCGCAACTCGTCGGGGACAATGCCCCAGCACAGCGCCGTACTCAGTTCGGTCTGGAAGCCGCTGCCGTAGAGGCCTGTTTCCCGGTTGAGGTATTCCCTGTTGATGGCCGACCGGATTTTTTCGGCCAGGGCGGAGTACTGCCGGTAGTCCTCGTCTTTGCCGAACAGGTGGGCGGCTTTGACCAGGATGGATACCGTCCGGTAATAGTAGATGGAGGAGGTATATTGCTGCGGCGTCTGCGACTTGTAGGGGCACCAGTCGCCCAGTCCCCAGGAGGTCAGTCCCGAAGGCGATACTTCGGTGGCGCGGTCCACATAGCGTTTCATGTTCTCGTAGCAGTCGGCCAGCAGTCGGCTGTCGCCGTAGAACTGATAGACCGCCCAGGGAATGGTGGCAATGCTGCTGGTCCAGTCCAGCCCGTTGCCCCAGTCATAGCCCCATCCGCTGGTGGGGATGATGTTCGAGAAGACGCCGTTGGGCTGCTGTTCGTCGCGGTGGTCGGCCAGCCATTTTTCGTACACGGTGATGCCGTCGAAGTTGTACAGCCCGATTTCGGTTGCCAGGTTGCCGTCGCCCGTCCAGCCGTTTTTCTCGCGGTGGGGGCAGTCGGTCGGATAGCCGAAAAGGTTGGAGAGGTAGGAATTATTCGTTGCCCACCAGATCCGGTTAATCAGCGGGTTGGAGGTCTCGACCCGTCCGGCGGGCGGAAGGTCGCTATGCATGAACCAGCCGGTCAGCGCCTCGGCCGTCAGTTCGACGGGGCGGTCGGCGGTCACCTCCACATACTGGAAGCCCTTGTAGTTGAAGCGCGGCATGAAGGTCTCCTCCCCTTTTCCGCCGAGGATGAAGATATCGGTCTGGAAAGGATCGCTATCGTCCGTCGGGCGGTAGTGTTCGTCGATATTATCCATGTAGAGGATGTCGCCCGGACGCAGTATCTCGGCATGACGGAGCCGGATTTCCGTGCCGGCCTCGCCCTTCACGCGCAGCTGACTCACGCCGGCAATGTTCTGTCCCAGGTCGAAAAGATACTTCTGCTCATTGATTTTCTTGAACGTCTTCACCGGAATCCTTTCCACGTTCCGTATCGGATGCAGCTGTTGCGAAACGATGTTTTGGGAAGGCGCCGAACGGTAAACGACGTTCTTCCATTGCGAGTCGTCGTAGCCGGCCCGGTTCCAGCCCGGCTGTTCGAGGCGTGCGTCGTAGTGCTCGGCTGTGTAGATGCTGTTGAATATGACAGGACTCAGGTTGGTTTTCCAGTCCCTTTCGGTGCGGACAATCTCCACGGAGCCGTCCTCGCAGGTAATCCGGAGGTCCATGCAGAAGGCCGGCCGGTCGCGCCAGGGGGCACGGTGGAAATACCATACGGCGGTGGACTGGTGGTTATACCATCCGTTGCCCAGCAGCACGCCGATGGCATTTTTGCCGTGTTGCAGCAGGGAGGTCACGTCGTAGGTAACATAAAGGTTCCGCCGGTCGAAGCGGGTGTATATCGGGTCAAGCCGATGGTCGCCCACCGGTTCACCGTTGATGGATAGCTCGTACAGGCCGGCCACGGCAATGTATACCCTCGCCGACCGGATGCGCTTGTTCGTCTCAAACTCTTTCCGGAAATAAGGCGCCGGTTTGACGTGGATACCGTTGCCCGACAGGTGTTCGCCGTCGCTGATCCAGGCGCCTTTCCAGTTTTTCACCTCCATCATACCCGTTTCAAACCGGGCAGTCCGGGGCGCCAGTTCCTGTCCGTCGGCATCCCAGAGGCGGACGCTCCAGAAATAGCAAGTAAAAGGCGCCAGGGGTTTACCGGCATAGCTCGCCAGAATCCTATTGGAAGCAACCTTCTGCGAGTCCCACATATCACCGGTTCCGTGCGCCACCGCGGCAGAATCCGTACCCACCACAATCCGCCAGGCAGTTTGCGCCGCCCCGTGCCTGTCGTCCTCAAGCTGCCAGGTGAACCGCGGCATGGCCACATCCACGCCCAGCGGATTGACCAAATACTCGCAACGCAGGTTCGTCGCCGTAGCCGCCTTCAATTGTCCCGCGCCACAGCCCGCCAACAGCAGGGCGCACAGGAGTCCATACATCGTTTTCTTCTTCTCTTTCATTTGATTATTGATTATAGATTTTGAAATTCATTCGTTGATTACTATTGGATCAACCGGTGCAAAATTACATGAAAAATCCGGGCATTCCAAGCACATACAATAAAAGTCGCTACCAACCGGCTCAATGACACCGAGCGCGGTATAGTTTAGTGCCTGACCGGTTCCGTATAGTTCGGTTCCACCGAGGCCCAAAAGACCGAAAAGCCCTGAAAGGCCTAAAAACCTCACCCCATCCCCTGGTTTTAACTTTATTTCCACCCTTTTTTGTCCCGGTAACAAAAACTACCCTTATCTTTGCCCCCGATATCTTTTTAAATAATTATCAGATGGCAAACTTAACCTCTACCGACGCGGTTATTGTCGAACTGTTCGACAACCCGCTGACCGAGACCCCCGACGACCGTTACGGACGGGTGGTCAACCTGGCGTCGATCAACGAAGATACATTGATCGATCGCTCCCTGAAGCACGGCTTCAACGGCAACGCCGAAAGCATGAAAGCCGCCTACAACGCCCTGAAGCATGAGGCATTGCAGGCTGTGGTGCGCGGCGAAATCGTGAACTTCGGCCTGGGACATCTCTTACTCGATGTCGAAGGCGTGTTCACGGGCGACGTGGCCGACTGGGACCCCGACAAGCACAAGCTGGTCGTCACCGTCACCGCCTCCAAAGAGCTGCGCGAAGTATTGAAAACCGTTCCCGTGCGCGTCATCGGCATGGCGCCCGACCAGGCAGCCATTGCACAGGTGACGGACGTAGCCTCCGGCAAGGTGAATGAAAAGATCACCCCCGGCGGCATGGTCAGCGTCAAAGGCTCGCGCATCAAAATCGCCGGCACGGATTCCGCCGTCGGCCTGTTCCTTACCAACCAGGACACGCAGGACGCAGTGCAAATCCCGACCACGGCCATCGGGCAGAACGATCCCAAGAAGATCATGTTCGTGGCCCCGGCCGACCTCGCAGCCGGCAGTTACCTCCTGTCGGTCGTCACGCAATACTCCGGTCATTCGACGCGCCTGCTCAACAGCCCGCGCACGATTATTTTCAGGCAGATACTAACGGTTGCTTGAGACGAAAGCAGGAAGAAGCCTCCTTCCCACATCACGGGAAGGAGGCTTCCCGCATCATGGGAAGCAGGCTTCCCACGTCATGGGAAGGAGGCTTCCCGCATCATGGGAAGCAGGCTTCCCACGTCATGGGAAGCAGGCTTCCCACGTCATGGGAAGCAGGCTTCCCACGCCATGGAAAACTTTTACAAACGAAAGAAGAACTCTTATTGTATTATTATTCAACAAATTACTTGCAAGATACAAACAAGCATTTGGATTTTCTCAAATACATTGAGGGAAGCCCGCCCGCGTGGGTTGTGGGCGGGCTTGGGCGGTGAGCCGTTAAGCACGACCCAACATAGACGGGAAAGGTCCTGTGGTCTTGTGCATGACCGGTTCTACGGAATTCGG
>JAISOP010000089.1 GCA_031275525.1 Tannerella sp. | reverse complement strand
GGCCCATCGTTTTCCCGCGGACGCGCGGACACGACCTGCGGACGCGCGAACACAATCCGCGGACGTGCGGACACGACTCGCGGACGTGCGGACACGACTCGCGGACGCGCGGACACAACCCGTGGACGCGAGTACACGACCCGCGGATGCGCGGACACAGCCCGCGGATGCGCGGACACAGCCCGCGGACGCGCGTACACGACCCGCGGATGCGAGTACGCGACGCGCGGACATTGTATCTTCTCTATGTCTCTCCGGACAAGGGACAGGAAAAACAGTTACACAGGGCGCCGCGGAGGAAGCATAGCGTTCCGGAGGGAAATATCCTCCGTGTCCCCCATGTTTAAAAAAACCTCTTATACGGCATCGCAAGTTGCGTTGCCGCAGCATGTATTAACCGGATTATTTATTTAAAAATTGGTGAAATGAGCAATCGAAAGATGATTCCAAGAAAGGATGCCGATTTCCACATCACGCAAAAGCGTTTGCGCACGGCGGCGGATGCCAACGTGACGCAGTGGGCGCTGGACCAGCAGTGGATGACGAACCTCTTCGACCCTGCCGCCGACTTATGGGACACCAAGTACACCGCCTATCTCCCGCCGCTCACGCGCACGCCGCTGATCACGGCCGAAAAGAAGGCGGCACGCAAGGCCTATGAGCCGCTTTTGAGTATGCTGATCAAGGGGCTGCGGGTCAACCCGCGCCTGACCGAAGACCAGCGGCTCGAACTGGGGTTGAAGGACTACGACACCACGCACACCCAGCCCCCCGTCCTGCATTCCTGGCCGGTAGCGGTCGTTACGCCCGTCGGACCGGGGATGCTCCGGATCGACGTGGTTGACAGCCAGACCGGCAAGAAAGCCAAGCCGCACCTGGTGCACGGATGTGAGATGCGCAAGGCCATTCTGCCTGCGCCGCCCAAATCGGCAGAGGAGATACTGCACTCCGAGTTTTCCACCCGGACGCCCTATTTCCTTGAGTTCGACCTGAGCTTGCGCGGCCAGACCGTTTACCTTTGCTTCCGCTGGGAAGATACCCAGGGACGCAAAGGACCCTGGTCGGAGATTCTGAGCGCCATTATTCCGTAGTGGCGCGGCAGCAGTCAAACGGGATGGCGCGGGGTTCTGCCGCCGCGCCTCCCGATTTTTTGTTGTCAATCAGCATGTTGAGACACTTGTGAATAATGTACAAATATTACTGGGCTGAAACAAAAGGTTTGATTGTTAAAGGGCTTGTTTGGGATGACAAATACGACACTTGGGAGGAGATGAAACAGGCCTTTCTGAACGAATGCCGCGCAGAGCATTGCAACGACAAATCCATCAGGGAAGAAGCAGACAAAAGAAGAGAAAATGGAAAAAAGAATTGACAAAGGCGGAATCCGAAAAGCCGTAACAGAGCAGAAAAGAATTAAAATCAAAAATATAAACAACTAAAAGATATGATTATGAACAGACAAGAAATTGAAGGAAACATCCGATGTGTGGAGGCTGAACTGCAAAATGTACGGTCTCGAATAGATTATGCTTCGGCGAATACGCCGCCTAAAACGCTGGAAAAATGGCGTACGGAGTATAACAATCTGCAAGCACGATTGAGGGATTTGAGAAACGCGCTGAATCGCTTTTATTGAGAAACTAATAAAAATCTGAATAAAAGGAAGTTTTGCTATTTTTTTTGCTCTGTTGTGTTAAAATAAAAAAATTAAAGAGTTATGAAAAAAAGAGTCTTATTATTTGTCGCCATACTGGCGACAATTACCGGCTTTCATGTGAAAGCTGAAGGGTATCCCACTAATGCTAGTGGATACCGCATTGATGTCGTGGCAGGAAATTCCGTTACCATCTCCGTTCAGGGAGATGAGGATGGATATAGTTTTTGGACAAGTACTAATCACGGGTTATTGGGGAAAAATGCCTCAATTACCGTCTCTGAACCTGATCATTATAGGAAAGTAGGAAAAGCCTCTGATGGGGTAGGGACATCCTTCTACATAAGGCTTATCCCCCCCTCCCCTAGCGTTACCGTTAGTGGTGGCTCCGCCACCATTAGCGGGATACATCCCTTCTTCGCTGGGGGAGGCGGAAGCAACCGCCTCTATAATTCTAGCGGGGAAGAAGTTGGACGAAACCAGACATCCTATACGGTGTCTGGTAGTGGAAGCGAGACGTTCACATTAAAAACAGGTGACGGATTTGCACAAAATCCAACCTATGAGTTATCTATCCATGTACCGTTTGCAAGTCCGCCACCGCCGCCGCCGACCTACACCGTAACATTCAACGCTGACGGGGGAAGCCCAACTCCAAGTTCACAAACTGTGAATGCAGGGGGAAAGGCAACCGAGCCTTCAGCACCGAGTAAAACGGGTTATACTTTCGATGGATGGTATGACGGAAGCACAAAGTGGAATTTCTCCACTGACGTTGTTTCCAGTAACATCACCTTGAAGGCGAAGTGGACGAATAACCTCCCCGACGCTAACGAAGAACCCGGGAAAAATGAGACCACAATTTGCACAGAGGGTTCGTCCCTCATCGTAAAAAGTAACGCTGTCGCGATGACAACTGTGGAAGTTTATTCTTTTTCCGGGCAACTTGTTGCTCGCCAAACGGAGCTTAACGCCCCTGAAATAAAGATAGAGGATCTCCCGAAGGGGATTCTCATTGTGCAAATCTCCCTGCAAAACGGGAAGATCGAGACAAAAAAAATCTATGCACGATAAAAAATTTCCCCCGAGCCTCTCAAAAATTAATACGAATGATTTCATAATCATGAGAGGTGAGAGGGAAAAAAATATGGGTGAAAAGATTGTTTAGGTAATAAAAATCCTCTCAATCGAGTCTTACGACTGGATGGAGAGGTTGTATCAGTATCCTCCTCCCCTGCGGAGGAGGCTCAAGTGGAAGGTTTGTCCTTCTTACTTGGCAAGGGATTGTGATTCCTTGTTCATACTGATATACGATTTAAAAAGCGCCACCTGAATGAAGGTCGGCGCTTTTTGCTGATGGTCAGTCTTTCTCCTCGCGAGAGCTATTTCTTGTCCAAAACTCAGGTTAAACAGTCAGTCCTTATTAAGCTATTATTTATTGTACGTCAATAAAATAATAACTGAATAAAGACTGACTGTTTAATTTTATTTTTCTTGCAACTTGCGCTATCTTTGCCGGCAGATGAAAAAAATAAGATACCTGTTCTATGTGCTGATTGCGGGATTGAGCATGGCTTCCTGCTCGACGCCAAGGCGGACGGCGCAAAAGCTTCCGCCGAAATACGACCGCCGGACCATAGCCGGGCTGTCGAAGCAGTTCGGCGTACGCCTGACGCCGGCCGATAACCTCCGGTTGTACGACTGCTGTAGCAGTTGGCTCGGCGTGAAATACCGGTACGGGGGGCAGACGAAGAAAGGCGTCGACTGTTCGGGGTTCGTATCGGCCGTATACCGGCAGGCGTACGGCGTACGGCTGGAGCGTACGGCGGCAAACATGCTGCGCAAAAACTGCACGCCCGTCAAACGGGGTCATTTGCGTGAAGGCGACCTCGTTTTTTTTAAAACGCCGGGCGCCGGCGCCCGTAAGACGCCCGCTCACGTCGGGATATACCTTAAAAACGGACGCTTCATACACGCCGCCTCTTCCCTGGGCGTAAAAGTAAGCCATCTTTCGGAAGCCTATTACGTGCGCGCGTGGCTAACCGGAGGCAGGGTGAAAAAAGATAGTTAGCGCTAACTTTGCAACGTTGAAATTCAAAATAAATGAAATAAAATGTCTTACGGAATAAAGATAAAACTCATACTGTTTTCAATCCTGTTCGCAGGATGCGCCTGTTTTGCCGGAGCGCAGCAACGCCCCTTGATCGGATTGTCCGATATATACAAGAACGGGGGGAGTTCGGCCCCGCGTTCGTATGTCGACGCCGTTCTGGCGGTTGGCGGAATACCTGTAATCGTCCCGTTGATGTTGGAAGACGACAAGATCGTTGAACTGCTGGAATCGCTGGACGGTATCATTTTTACCGGGGGAGAGGATTTCGACCCTTCCTATTACCATGAGGAGGCCATTCCGAATATGAACAAAATCAATGCGTTGCGCGATGTGTTCGACATCAAACTGCTCCGCCTGGCGGTGGAGCATGGCAAACCGGTTTTAGGCATTTGCCGCGGCGTGCAACTGATAAACGTCGCTTACGGAGGTTCTTTATACCAGGATTTGCCGGCCCAGTATCCCGATAAAAGCATCCGGCACCGCCAGACGCAACCGAAAGAAGAAGCCTCCCATGCCGTGATGGTAGAGGAGGGAACTGTCTGGAAACTTCCTCCTGCCGATTTCGAGATTCTGCTGCGAAAAGGAAAGGCATTTGTAGAAAACAACTTTTCAAAGGATGAACTGGGTAGCCGGATGATCCTTCTCGACAACTGGAACGAATGGAGTGAAGGACATTACATCGCTCCATACAGGGAATACGGATTCGGTTATCTGGATGCTATTCGCAGGGTATTCTCCCATGCTCCGGAAGAACATGAAGACCTGATACCGGAAGACATTGGCATGGGGCCTTATAATATGCCGATGGACATCTTTGAAAAGAAATAAATTTACGTACGATTTAATCTGTAAAAGAGGCTGCCTCAAAAATTACGTTTGAGACAGCCTCTTAATAAAGTGTCGTCCCTGCATTAGGGAGGACGCCTGTCCCTGGATGGCGGCTTCCCTGTTCATTATGAGCCGTTATCGGAACATGAAGAATCAGGAAATCGGGGAAATGGGGAATGTGCCATCTGCGGGTGTATTTCAACATCAACAATGCGTTGTACTGGGCAAAAGACCGGCATAACGGGACAAATGCAACCCAACGAGGCTGTTTCAGGGAGTAAAATCCGCCGGAACAGCCTCCGGGGTTTTACTTGACAGGCGTCACCTTCTCGACCCGGTACACGTCCCCCGTTTTTACCCTCACCATATACACATTCGCGCCGCCGGCCGGGAGGCTTATGCGGTAGCGCTTCGACGGCGTGCTGCTGCCGTAGATCAGCGTGCCGGTCGTGTGATAGACCCATACGCCGTCCATCCTTTCCTCCGAATCAATACAGAGCGCTCCGCCTTCGAAAGTCGCCCTCCATGCGGACGGAAACTCGGCTTTTCCGCTGCCGGTGTGGTTGCCGCCGTACGTCATGCGCAGACTGAAGCGGTCGTTGATCTCGACCGGCTTCCGGCCGGAGGCGTCAATCGAAAACGTGTATGCGGGACTTTGCTGCAGGTCGACGGTTTTGTTCAGCAGGCGGTCGACCAGGCTCACTTCATACTCGAAGGTCTCCAGACCGGCAAATTCCAGCCGGGTTTCGCCGCCGCTCTTCGCACGCAGTCCCAGCCGGGTTTCGGCGGAGAAAAAGTCGCCGTTCGCGTTGACGGCCAACGGCTCCCCCAGGGGAGAGAGGGAATAGAGGGCGAGGGGCAACTCGTCGTAGAACAACATCCGCAAGTCTTCGCCCGCCACCCAGAAGGGCGAGGCGGGCGGGTCGAAAAACAGGGCGGTACAGGCGGAGGCCGGCGTGCCGGGCTGCGAAACCCGGATGTGCAGGACGCCGCTTTCGGCCGGTGCGCAGCGGAGCGTGCCGGTGCGGGCGGCGGCGGGATCCGTGCTCGTCCAGTTGGGCGACATCCGGAGATGGCTGACCTGCTCCGCCGTGTTTCTCTTGCCGACAAAGAAGGACTGCAACGGGGGAATCCATTCCGGGTTAGCCTCGGAGAAGGGCTGGGGCCGGCCGCTGAAGACGTAGCGCATCCCGGTCTTGTCGAACAGCACGCCGGTGAAGCTGCCGTTTATGTTGCCGTCCCAGATGAGGTAGCCGTTTTCGGAAAGAACGTCTTTGTTTTTCTCCAGGAAGGTGCGCACGTTGAGGTAGGCCAGGTAAGGATTGACGGCCTGGATGAGGTTGCCGCCGTGCCGTCCGTTCACGGGCAGCGGGAAGGTCGTGTCCGAAGGAGCCAGGAGTTGCCCGTCCGTGATGAACCGTTTCCCGGCGGGGGAGCGGGGCGTGGCATACGCCTGGCCGTTGCTTCCGGTGTAGGAGGCGTAATGAAGGGGAAAACGGAAGGCGCCCGTGCGGTTGGCCGACGTGCCGGTGATCCGCAGGTTGAAGGCTTTCCCCAATTCCAGCGGCTCGTTGGGGGCGCCGAAGGTGGCGGTGAAGCGGTCGGCCGCCCGTCCTCCGCCGCCGTCCGGGTGATCATACTGGAAGAGGTTCATACGCACATCTCCCCAATAGTTATAGCGGAAATGATAGTCGCCCGAATACATGCCGAGGAGCGGGGCCGACCACATCAGGAAGCGGTCTTTTTCGGTCGGCTTGGGCACGACTTTCACCGCGGCGGAGTCGTAGGAGAGGAGGTGGGGATTCTTCAACATGGCCCGGTCATCCATCCGGATGCTGCGGCAGGCGACGGAATCGGTCAATTCGGGATAGCGCGGCGTGCCGTCCGAGGGAATGACGACGTCCACACAGCCGGCGGGGATATGTTCGACGGGCGATTCGCCGTCGGGAAAGCCCGGCAAGCCCACCGCCACCCAGTTGTGGGGATTTTTCCAGTCATGGTCCATCAGCCCGGTCCAGCGCATGGCGGTCATGCCGGCGGGATTGGCGACGAAGACGGTCAGCGGCGCCGGGGGAAAGCCGCCGTAGCGCCGGTATGCGGGGACGTCGGGGCGGACGCGGAACACGGAGTCTGCCCCGACGGCCGCCAGGTGGCGTTCGGGCCCCGTGGCCAGGAAGGTGTTCCCGTCGGCGGTGAACCAGTCGAAGGTGACGCCGGCCGGCAGCTCCCGCAGGCGGGCCGTATGGTCTTCACCCCGGCAGACCGACGCGCCGCCCTTTTCTTCCATGACACAGACATAGACCCAGGCGTGCAGCGTCCGCTGCAGGCCCAGCCGGTCGTCGCGGAAGCTGACGGCATACATGAAAGAGTCGATGCCGGCTGCCGGCTGCCGGCCGCCGGTACTGGTGTAGATCAGGCGGCTTGCGGGGCCGGAGCCTTCGACCGACAGCCGCCCGCCGACCGGCATGACCCGGACGGAATCCCGCAGGCTGAAGGGGGAGGAAAAGAGGCTGCCGGGAAGCGAGTCGTTGCCCAGGACGTCAATAACGACGGTTCCGTAGCGCTGCACGGTCTGCAGATCCGCCTGCACCATCCTGACCTTGAGGGCCGATTCGCCGGCCGCACGGCCCGAGGTGTGGCAGGCCTGCGATTCGTAGGCGCCCTTCCCGCGGTCGTTGATCCGGATAAAGAGGCTGTCGAAGGGCATCTGCGAAGCCAGGTCTTTCAGGCGGAGCGTTTTCCGCAGGGTGTCTCCGGGAAGGATGGGCGCCTCCAGGCTGTCGAGCCGGATATGATGGCCCGGGGCGACCGAATTTTTATACACGGACAGGTAGCAGGTATTCGTCACGGGATAGCCGCCGCAGTTGGTGATCGACAGGAGGATGTTCAGCGAATCGCCGAAGGAATGATAGTGGTAGACGGGCGGAACGGCAAAGTCGAGGACGGCCCCGCCGGTGACGCGGATGGGCAGCGTGTCGCTGTAGCTGTATCCGCAGTTGCTGGCAACGCAGTAGCGAAGCAGCTTGCCGTCGTCGTCTGCCGCGGTGACGGCGGTGGCCAGCGGGTCGAAATCGGCGAAGTTGCGGTTACCCCTGGCGGTTTCCAGCTGCCAGCCCTGCGAGTGGATATGGCTGCCGCCGGCGTTGGCCACGCCGGGAACCGTCAGCGAGAGCCGGTTGCCCGTACAGACGGAATCCGGCCTGGCCAGCGCCGCGATTTTCGGCAGGGCCACGGCGGCGGGCACCTGCGCACGCTCCACCGTCCACGTATCCCGGTCGTCCGGGATGAACAGCATCTCATACGTGCCGCCGGATGCCGGGCAGGTCGCCGCGGCGGCGGCAAACTCGAAATGCCCCGGCACGGAGGACGAGCCGCCCGTCCAGAGGGCCTCGGACAGGCACTTCCCGCAGGGAAAGACGGCGTAGGGGGGGAAGACCGTGACCGGCGGCCTGCTCCTGTAGTGTACATAAGCCCGGAAGTCTTCCGTTTCGCCGTAGCTGCGCTGTGCTTCGGACGAGGCGGGAGCGTTGTATCCGTCCCCGGCCAGCTGTTCCAGGGTGAAGCGGACGCGGATAAAGACGGGCTGCTGCCCCGGGGTTTCCGTTGCGGGGCGGTCGGGCGGCGTATATTCAAACACAATGGTGTCGTTGGCCGCGCCGTCCAGGTCGCCTGTGCCGCCGTCCTGCAGATTGGCGGCGATGCGCACGGTTCCGTCGCCGCCCGCCGCGCTCCGGCTGATCCACGCATTCAGGTAGCCGGAGCGCCGCTTCGGCCCGCCGGTTTTTGCGAGTATCCGGTGCGTTTTTCCGGCAAAGGCGCCGGCGGCCGTTTCCTGAACCGATTCGAACACGCCTCCCTGAAGCGCGACGGTATCGCCGCCGGCCAGCACCAGGAAGACGCCGTCGTCGAAGGTGTCCGTATCGGCGGAACTGCTGTCGACAATGTCCTGCGACGACCCGGAAACCTCTTCGCCCAGGAAGAGATACTTGCCCCGGGTCAGCTGTGCGGGGCCGTTGGCGGCGGCGGTGGAAAGAAAGTCCGAATAGGGGCTGGCCTGCCGGTCGGTGCCGGAAGTCCGGTTCCAGGCGTCGCCGCGGTCGCAGACGGCCGTGAGGCCGAAGTCCGCGATGGCCACCTTGCGGGCGTCGCGCACCCTGACCCTGCTGAAGATCATCGCGCCGTTGAGGGTGGAGGCGCTTGTGTCTGTCCCGAAAAGGCCGGCGCCGTTGCAGGGGCCGCTGGCCGTCTGCTCCACACGGGTGGCCGTCACCAGGTCTGCAACCGGATCATAGGTCGAAGTATAGGCGGTCGTTGCATACCCGTCCGTCCCGAAAAGGCTGTCCGGCTTTGCCGAGGCATACGTCTGCACGGCCGGCAGGCGGTTGATCTCCGGCTGTTTCAGGCGCACATGATAGGTCGTCTGCAGGTCGTTGGGGACATTCAGCGTGATCAGGAAACTGTAGTCGCCGCTCTCGCCCGTCACCTGGCTTCCCGCCAGGGCGCCGTTCCGGTCGTACAGCTCCACCGTAACGCCCTCGACGCCCGTATTCAATTCCGCGCCTTCAATCACGCCGTTACCGTCCAGGTCGTTGTATACCCTGCCCCGTATGACCGGCGCCGTCTGCGCCGAAGCCAGGTCAAACGCGGCGGTCGTCACACCGCTTATGCCGCCGAGGTCCGAATACGAACCGTCCATGGGGTTGATCCGGTACAGGTTCTTGTAGGCCGTATAATAATATCCGTTCAGAAAGGCGCAGCCGTAAAGCACGTTGTTCAGCTTGCCGCCCGTGATCTGTCTGATGACCCGGTATTTCCAGGGCTGGTTGTCTTCTCCGACCAGGATTTTGACCAGATGCTTGGTTCTGTTGTCGGTGAGTCCCGCCCCCCCTGCAATCACATAAACGTTCCCTTCCGCGTCGATGGCCATGTCCGACATGACCCGTTCGCCGAGCATGAACCGGTCGCTCGCCGATTCGGGTTCAACATGCGTGCACTGCTTGACTTTCTTTCCGGATCCGCCATTGGCGTTGGGGTCAAAGATCATCAGGGTAAAATCGCCGTACAGCTGGCTGGGGCGGCCCGGTATGCGATCCCCCAGGCCGGTGGATTCGCAGCCGCTGAAGTAAATTTCACCGGTGAGTTGGTTGACTTCGCCTCCCGACCAGGCATACCGGTAAAGGTCGGACGTCGCGTATGTCGGTTTGGCGCGGGGAACGCGGAACGACCGCGTCGGAAGCAGTTTCGATGCCCCCTCGGCATAAAAAGTCACCGCTATGCCGACCGCATCGCCCCGGTTGTTCCAGTCCCACAGATACCATCCCCACTGGCCGCCATATTTACCGATGGCCATCGTGGAAGCGCCGGTTACCGAAAATTCCGTAGTGGCGCTCGTGCCGGCGGGCAGATTGGTGAACTTCCGGACATTGCCCCCGTTGCCGATGACATAGACAGTCGTCGTATCCAGCGACGGCATATACCCGGAGGAATTGACGGTCTGCGCCTTCACACCCTGCGGGAGCATAAGCAGGACGGCCGCGGCCGCGCCTGCCGCCGACTGCCGGACGGCGCCGTATCTGCCGGCCGGTCCCGATTTCATTTCGGCGGCGGCGCCCGACAGGTTTTTCACAATAGAATCGCATCTCATTTCGTATGGTTTTCATAAATAATATCGTACGTTTTATGGCTTTGAGCAGACCTGATCACACTCCCGTTTTCACCGTCCTTTCCTCAAGACACGGATAAAAAAGCGGCCTGTATGAAACGCCTGTCCGAATCCGAAAACACGCCGCAAAAGTACAACGGCGCAAGGCAGATTAAAAGTTCTTACGGTTCACTATAGTGTTCCTCACCGTCATATTTTTGCTTCTCCTGTTTGGCGTGGCCGAAAATAGTGGTTAGCGGTTAGTGGTTAGTGGTTAGTGGTTAGTCCCCTAATAAGGCAATACGGCCCGCCGGAAATAACATTCACCTCTCCCCCGACCCCCTCTCCACAGGGAGAGGGGAGAGTGACGTCGATTGACAACGCTTGTTACCATTCTTCATTCTCAATTCCAATAAGGGCGTATGCGATACGCCCCTACGGCGCCTCTGTGTTGAAAGGATAACAGGATTTTGACACACCCTCACGTCATGGAAAGCCTGCTTTCCACATCATGGAAAGCCTGCTTCCCGCATCATGGGAAGCCTGCTTCCCGCATCATGGGAAGCCTGCTTCCCGCATCATGGGAAGCCTGCTTCCCACGTCATGGGAAGCCTGCTTCCCGCATCATGGGAAATTTTTCTTCTTGAAAACGAAACCGGTTTGCCGTCCCGTATGTTCGGCAAACCGGTTTCCCGGAAGTATAACCACTGCTTCTTTTAACGACCGGAGGGGGGAGCGTTTTTCACTCACCACTCCTGTGTAACAAAATCATCAACCGCTACTATTCCTTCTACTGTAATACACGGGAGGAGTCGTTTGTTTGATACCCATTGTGGTGTAAAGTAGTATGTTCTTTTTCTTGATAAAAAGAACCAAAAATCAAGGCTTCGTGCGCTTCGCACGTTAAGGAGCTGTCAAGAAATAAACCATCCATTTAC
>JAISOP010000127.1 GCA_031275525.1 Tannerella sp. | reverse complement strand
ACAAAACCATACCGTGCACAGTATAAATGTTACACGCGCAGGCGGGAAACACTCCTTTCCTCCCACGCCCATCGATCGCATCCCGACGCCGAAAGCGTTTTTCGCCTCCCGGCTTCCGGCGGTCGTTACGTCGCACGGCGGCGCAAGTATCCGAAAAACCGTGCTCGACGTCACTGTGTTTAAAATATTCACCGCGGTGTTTGAAACCATCACCGCGGCGTTCAATATAAATACCGCGGTGATGAAAACAAATACCACTGCGGTCAAGGCGAACGCCGCGGTGTTCAAAACAAATACCGCGGTGATGGCTTTAAACGCCGCGGTGATGAAAACAAACACAGTGGTGTTCGAGGCAAACGCCGTGGTGTTTATCTTAAACACAGTGGCCTTGACGGGGATTTATCACCGTCCCGTTTCATCCGCTAAAGTAATAACCTGTTAAATATCAAACTTATGGAAGAATTAATGCAACATCTGCTTCGGTCGGCCGACATCGTTTCCGGCCATTTAAACCTGTTTTTTAACTCCGTGATCAACCCGCTAAACCTCCTGGCAGTCGGCGGCTCGGGCAGCCTGGCGATGGCCGGGGTCATCGTCCGGGGGGATATATCAGCCGAAACGCAGGCCGCCGCCCGCCGGTGGCACGGGTCGATTGACGAAAAGTTCAGCAACATCGACAAACTGGTCGTCACCGTTCAGGCTCATCAGACCTGGGGTACGCCGCCGCAGTTTCAACAGCTGGTCGGCAATCGCGACCAGCTGGCCGCGCTGATCCCCAAATGCCGGTCGAGCAGCGGTTCGGGTGACGACCGTACCCATCGCAACACGCTGCTCAGGACGACCGTCAACCTCTGTGTGGGGCCGGTCAAACTGTGGGCCTACACGCAGTACAATACGGATCCGAACGTCTTTACGATCGACGACCTGCATGCGCTCGGTTTCCGGTTGCCGGGCGAACAGGGCGGCCGCCGCAATCGCACGAAGGCCACCGAAGCGGCGGCCGAAGTGAAGGTCACGGTGCTGAGCGCCGACATGATCCGCGTGATCATCGACCGGGCCGCCGGCGAAAGTGCCGCACTCTCGGCCCACGGATGGCCCGAAGGGGTGCATATCGCGCTGATCATCATCACCTCGGCCGACAGCAAGAAGGAAGTCTGCCGCAAGCTTACCACCCACCTGCACAACGACATCCGAATGCCCGACGGCTCCCACGGCCAACAGTTCGTCATCAAAGCCGCCTTCCTCCGCCACGTGGACGACGAGCCGGTGTTCGGCCCACAGCCTACCTTCACCATGCCCTATTCGACCGAAGACCTCGCAGCTAATTCAAATGAATTGAGAATGGAGAATTGAGAATGAATACTTTACACTTGTCTGAACTGTGATTTATATGATTTATATGATGGGTGTGATTCATCGTGGCAATCATAAAAATCATCCCAATCACAAAAATCACAGTTCAGACAAGTGTAAGGTATTTCATTCTCAATTCTCAATTCTCCATTCTCAATTCCTCACTAACCACTAACCACTAACCGCTAACCACTAATTCCATTCTCAATTATATGATTGGGAGCAGGAAAGCAAGTACAGCAAAGGAGGCCTTGATTTTTATCTCATGTACTTGGAATACCTGAGTTTTTTCATGTACTTTTGCGGTATATTATTAAGCATATAATAAAAAGACAATGAAAATTCAGGCAAGAAACTCAAACGAAGCCATCTGGAGAGATATTTACGCACATGCCAAACTCCCCGTACAACTGGCGCCGCTTCAGGAAATATCGACGAACCTCTGGTGGGCTTGGAACCATGAAGCGACTGACCTTTTTGAAAAGATAGACCCCGTACTTTGGGAAAAGACGGAGGGAAACCCGATACTTTTTCTCCAGAAATTGACCCACAAACAAATGAACGAACTGATGGCCGACGGGGACGCTATGAGCCGTATCCATTCGGTACACAACCAGTTCACAACCTACCTGCAGGCGCCACCGAACCGCGCGAAGCCGTCGATCGCCTATTTCAGCATGGAATACGGATTGACCCATGTGCTGAAAATCTATTCCGGCGGGTTGGGCATCCTGGCCGGCGATTACTTGAAAGAGGCCAGCGATAGCAATATCGACCTGGTGGCGGTGGGTTTCCTCTACCGCTACGGCTATTTTACGCAGTCCCTTTCCATCGACGGCCAGCAGGTGGCCAACTACGAGGCGCAGAATTTTGAACAGTTGCCCCTCACACAGGTATTGGACGAAGCCGGTGTGCCGTTGCTGCTGGAGGTGCCCTATCCCGGACGCATCGTGTATGCGCATGTCTGGAAAGTCAGCGTCGGCCGCGTCCCGCTTTACCTGATGGATACCGATATTCCGGAAAATAGCGAATGGGACCGCTCCATCACCCACCAGCTTTACGGCGGCGACTGGGAAAACCGTATGAAACAGGAATACCTGCTGGGTATCGGC
This sequence comes from Tannerella sp., assembly GCA_031275525.1. GTDB lineage: Bacteria > Bacteroidota > Bacteroidia > Bacteroidales > Tannerellaceae > Tannerella. Next base: position 4,512 of record JAISOP010000127.1, on the reverse strand, counting down.
GGGATTTTGCTGCTGAATAGGCTGGACATCCGGAAGCAGGTCTATCACTGCAACGAGGGACATGCGGCCCTGATTAACGTACAGCGGCTGGTGGATTATATCCAGCAGGAAAAACTGGATTTTAACGAAGCGCTGGAAATCGTGCGCGCCTCGTCGCTCTATACCGTGCACACGCCCGTCACGGCCGGTCACGACTATTTTGACGAAGCCCTGTTCGGGAAATACATGAGCGAATTTCCCGCCAAACTGAAAATCAGTTGGACGGATTTCATCGACATGGGACGCGAAAACCCCGGCTCTTCGGAAAAGTTCTGCATGAGCACCTTCGCGCTGAACACCTGCCAGGAAGCCAACGGCGTCAGTTGGCTGCACGGCGTGGTGTCGCGCATGATGTTTGCCCCGGTCTGGAAAGGTTACTTCCCGGAGGAGCTGCACGTCGGGTACGTCACCAACGGGGTGCACATGCCGACCTGGACGGCTTCGGAATGGAAAGTCTATTACGCGAAAATCTTCGACCCCAATTTCCCGAACGACCAGTCCAACAAGGCCATCTGGGATGCCATCCAACTGGCGCCGGACTCGGAGATATGGGAAATACGGAAAAAACTGAAGAACAAACTGATCGATTATATCAAGTTCGAATACCGGGACAACTGGCTGAAAAACCAGGGTGACCCGCTGAAAGTGGTCGCCCTGCTTGAAAAAATCAACCCGAACGCGCTGCTGATTGGCTTCGGACGCCGTTTTGCTACCTACAAGCGGGCGCATCTGCTGTTTACCGACTTGAACCGGCTGGCACAGATTGTCAACAACGAAAAGCGCCCGGTTCAGTTCGTTTTCACCGGGAAAGCTCACCCGGCCGACGGCGGCGGACAGGGGCTTATCCGGCACATCGTCGAGATTTCGCGCCGCCCGGAGTTTCTCGGCAAGATTCTTTTCCTCGAAAACTACGACATGCGGCTGGCACGCCGGCTCATTTCCGGGGTCGATGTCTGGTTGAACACGCCGACCCGTCCGCTGGAAGCCTCGGGCACCTCCGGCGAAAAAGCGGAAATGAATGGCGTGCTGAACTTTTCCGTCCTTGACGGCTGGTGGTACGAAGGCTATAAGCCGGGCGCCGGGTGGGCGCTGACCGACAAGCGTACCTACGAGAACCAGGAATACCAGGACCAGTTGGACGCCGCCACCATCTACCACATGCTCGAAGACGAAATCATCCCGCTCTATTTCTCGAAAAACAGTAAGGGTTATTCGCCCGAGTGGATTCAGTACATCAAGAACTCCATCTCGCAGATTGCGCCGGATTATACCATGAAACGGATGCTGGACGACTACATCAGCCGTTTCTATAACAAACTGGTAACCCGTTCGGTGGCGCTGGCGGAGAATAATTACGCGCAGGCCAGGGAGATTGTCGAATGGAAGCGGGAGGTGGCCGCCCACTGGGATTCCGTGGCCGTGGAGTCGTTCCGTTACGACGATTCGGTTTCCTACCTGGTGGTCGGCGAAGACAATCTCTTCCAAATTGTCATCGACCGCAAGGAACTGAAAAGCGACGTGGGCATCGACCTGGTCTGCACGAAAGAGAATCCCGAAAACTACCGGATGGAATTTATCTCCTCCACGCCCTTCACGCTGGTGAAGGAGGAAGGTTCCAGGCTCTATTTTGAACTGAAAATAAAGACCTCCGAATTCGGTCATCTGAAGGTGGGTTTCCGCCTTTATCCGGCAAACGAACGATTGCCTCACCGGATGGATTTCCCCTACGTGCGCTGGATTCAGCCGGAATAAAGAAGTCCCCCCTGTATTAAGAGAATTCAAAGAGTCAATGATTCAATGATTCAAAAAGCGAGCCTTTTGAATCATTGAATCATTGACTCTTTGAATTCTCTATTTTCCCAAAAATACCCCAAACGCGGTATTTCGTAAGGGGGCCACAGCCTATACTTTTGTGGCGTAAATTTTTACGATAAAAAGGCGTCCTTTCTGCCCGGCCGCAATGGGTCGTGAAGGGACGCCTTAAACGTCTAACAAAAGGAATTATTCGTATGACAAAATTTTGGTATTTATTTAGAACTCCCGGGAAGTTACGCTATCTGACGGCCGTTTGGGGGATGACGGGCCTCCTGCTGCCGGTGTCTTTGCCGGCGCAGGTGCCAACGGTGGAGGTACGGGGAACGGTGACGGACGGACATAGCCGTGAGGCGGTGACCGGCGCTTCGGTGACCGTCAGGAACGATGCGAAAAGCGGTGCGGTGACGGATGCCGACGGTCATTTCCACTTACCGGTCGCTTCGCTTCCCGCCACGCTTGTCGTGAATCACCTCGGATATAAACCGCAGGAAATAGAGGTTTACGAGACCGGCGAGCCGGTGACCATTTATCTTATGGAGGATTACAACCTGTTGAACGAGATTGTGGTGGTGGGCTACGGTACGCAAAAGAGGCAGGATTTGATTGGTTCGGTCACGCAAATATCCTCGGAACGGCTGGCCGGCAAGGTGGTCGGTCAACTGAGCAATGCGCTGACCGGCGAGCTGACCGGTGTGACCGTGATTCAGCGTTCGGGTAAACCCGGCGCCGACGGCGGGGAAATCCGGGTGCGCGGCGTCGGTTCTTTTGGGGCGTCGCCGGATGCACTTGTGTTGATTGACGGTATTCCCGGCACGCTCAATAATGTTCAGCCGGACGATGTGGAAACCCTGTCGGTGTTGAAGGATGCCTCCAGCGCGGCTATCTACGGCGCACGGGCGGCCAACGGCGTCATACTGGTGACAACGAAAAAGGGCCGGGCGGGACGGATCAAAATAAATTACAGCGCCACGGCCGGATGGCAAAACCCGACCGCGTTTCCCGAACGGGCTGCTTCGTGGGAATATGCGGAAATGTATAATGAATCCTATCCGTTTTACATCCGCCGCCCGCTTTTTTCCTGCTGTTTTAGGGGGTGTGAGCATGGTTTCCTGCGCAGGAAAACAGCATACGGAACAGCCCAATGTGCTGGTGATTATCGCTGACGACCTGGGCTACGGCGATGTCAGTTGCTACGGCAGCACGACGATCCGGACGCCAAACATGGACCGGCTGGCAAACGACGGCCTCCGGTTTACGCAGGGATACAGTACCTCTGCCACTTCCACCCCCAGCCGTTACGGTCTCGTTACCGGGCGGTATCCGTGGAAAAACAAAAATGCGCGTATTTTGCCCGGCGACGCGCCGCTGATTATAGACACCTCCCTGCAAACCTTGCCCAAACTGATGCAGGAGGCAGGATATGCAACCGGCGCCATCGGGAAATGGCATCTGGGATTAGGCAACGGTTCGATCGACTGGAACACGACGATCAGTCCCAATCCGGCAGCTATCGGCTATGCGTATTCCTACATCCAGGCAGCTACCAACGACCGTGTGCCGTGTGTGTATGTGGAAAACGGAAAGGTGGATCGCCTGGACCCGAAGGATCCCATCTATGTGAGTTACAAAGAAAACTTTGAAAACGAACCGACCGGGAAACTCAACCCCGAACTCCTGAAACTGCATCCCAGCCACGGTCACGACATGTCGATTGTCAACGGCATTTCGCGGATCGGATTCATGAAAGGCGGACAGGCGGCACGCTGGAGGGACGAAACCATGGCGGAGACCTTTGTCTCGAAAGCCAAACAGTTTATTTCCGGACATAGGGATGAGCCTTTTTTCCTTTACTACGGCCTGCATGAACCTCATGTGCCGCGTGTGCCGAACGAACGGTTTGCCGGTAAATCGGGCATGGGCCCCCGGGGCGATGCTATTTTGGAAGCGGACTGGGCGGTCGGCGAGTTGCTGGATTACCTGGATGAACTGGAACTGACGGAGAATACCATCGTGATCTTCTCCAGCGACAACGGCCCGGTCGTTGACGACGGCTACCGGGATCAGGCCGTTGAACTGCTTGGCGAGCATCGTCCTGCCGGCCCGTTGCGCGGCGGGAAATACAGCCTGTTCGAGGGAGGAACGCGCGTGCCGTTCATTGTGCGGTGGCCAAAAGTAGTGAAGGTGGGCATTTCCGAAGCGGTAGTCTGCCAAATGGATTTGCTGTCCTCTTTTGCGGCGCTGGTAGATGTGCCCTTGAAACAGGATGTAGATAGCCAAAACATACTGGAGGCGTTGCTGGGGCGATCGAAGACGGGACGAACGGAACTGGTACTTGAAGGCATCAATGACCTGGCTTTCCGGAGGGGCGACTGGGTCTTGATTCCACCTTCCGAAGGACCGGCAATCACCCGATACACCCACACGGATACGGGTCATGCTTCCGAATATCAACTTTACAACCTTCGGACAGACTTGGGGCAGCAGCACAATCTGGCCTTGCAGGAGCCTGAAAGGGTAGCCTCTATGAAAGCTGCGATCACGGCCTGCGAGGAGAATGGAGAATGAAAAATCACTACCCCCTCCCCGGCCCACCCCGTGTGGGGGGGGCCGGGGGGGGGGGTTGAGAGGTTCCAATCTAACATACATACAACCCGTTTG
>JAISOP010000048.1 GCA_031275525.1 Tannerella sp. | reverse complement strand
TCCGGCAATGTTCCGGAAAACCCATGCCACAGCCGCCGCCGCATCTTCGATATAGGCAGGACATTTCACCTTCGGATACAGCCGGTAATTGACGGCTACCACGGCAAAACCCTGTTCCTTCAAAGCCTCCGGGATGCTCTTGCTGCCGTCCGTCAGTCCGCCGCCATGAAACCAGACGACCGTTGCAAAGTCTTCTATTCCTGCCGGATAATAAACATCCAGCACACAACGTTCGGCCTGATAAGCGTCCTGCCGGCGGGTTGTTTCATCGTAATAAGGAATATCTTTCCGCTCCAGGTAACCCGTCTCTTGGGCGGAAAGGACGATGCCGCCCAAACACAGCATCCACCAAATAAATAACAACTTCTTCATCGCCGAATCTTTAGATTTCACCTTTTCATAAGCTTATGCCGCACCGTTTTTTTCCCGTCGGAGAGCGTGACGATATACGGCCCCGTGGGAAGAGAAGTCATCCGGACGTATCCGCCGTCGGCCACCGGAAGGGAAAGCACCTTGCGACCGGAAAGGTCGAAGAGTGCGCACGAGGCCATCCGCGTCAGGCCGCTTACGTAAAAGCCGTCCGCCGCGGGATTGGGATAGAGCCGTATCTCCGGATACGCCACCGGAAGGGAATGATCGGCTTGGCCGTTGTACGGAAGGTATCCGCTTTCGGTAATCACGGCCTTTCCCTCCTCCGTCCGGAGCCATTCGTACAGTTTGTATGCCCGCGATTCCCGGTCCTGGTCGGAACGAATCACGGCGTAAACTTCGGCCCGGAACGGATAGGTTCCGTCCGCTATCGTCTGTTCGTTAGGAGGAATACCCTCTATGGCAAGGCTCTTGACCAGATTTTTCATGCCCTCGTTCATGATGCGCTCCCTGTAGTAGTGAACCGAATAGCATATTCCGTCGGGATCACCCCCCAGCAGTTCATACGCCTGATACATGTACGTAACCTCTGCCCTGATCACATCGTAGTCATAGGGCCATTCCGGCATTTCCAGTTCGCCCATGACAAAGGTTTCCATCAATTCCTGGCTTCCCGAATCGTAGTTTCGCGAGTAGGGATTGATTTTCCGGTCCTTTCCGCCCACTTTGCTCCAATTCGTTACCTGTCCGGTATAGATGTCCTGAATCTGCTTTTTGGTCAGCGAACCAACCGGATTCTGCGCGTGGGCCAGCATGATAAACGCATCCCACGCAATCGGCGTTTCAATCAACGAGACGCCCGCTTCTTCGGCATACGCCCGCTCGCCGGCCGACATTTTACGCGCCGTAATGATCACATCTGCTTTATTGTCTATCAGGTTGATGAAAGAGTAATGCGTTTGGGAAGATTGGGTCAGTTCCTGAAACCTCCGGGACCTCTCCCATCCGTCGGGATTGCTGGGGAAAGGAACGTAAACCCCGTAAACGCCGGAGATTGATAATTCCCAGTTGTAGGAAAGTCCTAATAATTTACATGCAATTATCCGGTTCAGCGGAAGGGTAGAAGTTGACCCGTCCACTCGCGGATAATTGTCGAAGGTGTATCCTTCCATCGCCTGCTGTGCGTAGGCGGCGGATGCGCAACAGCACACGACCGACAGCATCCATTTACGTAATATTTTCATCGTGAAGTCATCAAAGGGCTTTTTACTACAAGGACATACGCTGGTCAATGACCATCTGCGATACCTCCGGAAACAGATACGGGGCGAATGTGTTGCTGCCGCACCCGGCAAACAACAGACATTCTCCCCGTAACGAAAAAAAGAGACGTTTCCTCCCGGACGTGTTTTCATTTGCCGAAATGAGCGTCGAAAGCGACGGCCGAAGGCTCGAAATCGTAGCCCTTGACTAAGCGGCAGGATTCGATGGCGCCCTGTTCGCGGTCCATGGCGCTGTCTTCCCATTCGATCGACAGGGGGCCGTGGTAGCCGATTGCATTTAGCGCCCGTATGATCTCCTCGAAACGGATGTTACCCCGTCCGATACTACGGAAATTCCAGTAGCGGCGCGGGTCGCCGAACGCCACGTGTCCGCCGAACACGCCCACGCGCCTGGGTATATCACTCCAATACACGTCTTTCATGTGCACGTGGAAGATGCGGTCTGAAAATTCGTAGATGAAGTCAACGTAGTCCACTCCCTGGTATCCCAGGTGGCTCGGGTCGAAGTTGAATCCGAAGGCCGGATGGTTCCCGACGGCTTCCAGCGCACGGCGGGCGGAAAACGTGTCAAACGCAATCTCCGACGGGTGCACTTCCAGCGCGTAGCGGATACCCAAGCGGGCATACTCGTCCAGAATGGGCTTGAAGCGGCGGCCGAAATCGGCGTATCCGTCTTCAATCATTTGCTCCGGCACGGGCGGGAAGGAATACAGCAGATGCCAGATGGAACTGCCGGTGAAGCCGTTGACGACTCCAATGCCTAAGGCTTTGGCGGCATGAGCGGCCTCGATCACGGCTTGTGCGGCACGCTGACGTACGCCTTCCGGTTCGCCGTCGCCCCAGATCCGGTCCGGCAGGATGCTCTTATGACGGATGTCGATGCGATCGCATACGGCCTGCCCAATCAAGTGGGTCGAAATGGAATACAACTTCAGCCCATGTTTCCCCAGCAAATCCAGGATGCCCCCGTAGTAGGCAGGATTCGTTTTGTGCGTGTCCACATGAGCGGGAACGCCCAGTTCCAGTCCGTCATAACCAAAGGATTTTGCCTTTTGGCAAACCGTTTCGAGGGGAAGATCCCCCCATTGTAAAGTGCATAATGTTACAGAACGTTTCATGATAATTTTTTGTTGAATAGTTTAAAATATCGATGCAAATATACGATTGTTTTTTTATTACCCAACTTCCACAGAGAAATATCTCTGCGTACTCCGTATCTCCGTGTTTCAATGATTTTTTGACGCCTTCCAAAGAGGTTAAATTAGCTTTAGTGGCGAATCCGCTTTTTTTCCGGATATTCGCCGGTATCCCTTTTCCAAACCAAGATGTCCGCATATCCGGCAACGTGGAATAGATTCATCTGTCCAGGTTAACAAAAAAAGAAAAAGCCAAATTTGTTAGTGGGCATTGGAAAGAAAATCGTTATGTTTGCGGAAAATTTAGAAGTTTGCCTCCCCCTTGCTGCGATGACGATGCACATCAGGTTGGGTGAGGCAGGTAAGTATGAATCATTTAATTATTTTATTTGGATGAAAGCACAATGTTTTTTGGTGTTATTAGCGTTGACAGCGGGATTGACCGTCGATGCGCATGGAAAAGAAAAAGGTTGGGAGAACACGACCTCCCAACAGGATGGACGAATTACAGGGTCTGTGTATGACGCGAACGGCGAGCCGCTGGTTGGCGTCAACGTGGTTGTCAAGGGTACAACTAACGGAACGGTTACCGATGCGAACGGACGCTTTACATTAAATGTATCTGCCGGCGCAACGCTGGAACTATCCTATATCGGGTATGTGAAGCAGAGCGTCGCGGCAGCAGACAACCTACGTATCACGCTCGAAGAAGATACGGAGAACCTGGAAGAAGTCGTGGTCGTAGGCTACGGCACGGTGAAGAAATCCGACCTGACGGGCGCCGTCAGTTCGGTGACTCCCAAGTCGTTTCTCGACCAGCCGGGCTCGTCCGTCAACTCCATTTTGCAGGGACGGGCGCCGGGCGTGGTAGTCAAGCGATCGAACGGCGCTCCCGGCGAAGGATCGACGATCCGTATCCGCGGCGTCAATTCGATCCTGGGAAACAACGACCCGCTGATTGTGGTCGACGGCAACTACAGCGGTATGCCCAACCTGTATGATATCGAATCCGTCGAGATACTGAAGGACGCTTCCGCTACGGCCATCTACGGCTCGCGGGGCGCCAACGGTGTGATTATCGTCACCACCCGGCGGGGATCGACGGAGGGGCGCAACGAAGTGAAGCTGTATTCCAACGTCTCCTTCGACCAGGTGCCCCGGCGGTACGACATGATGGATGCGGTGGAATATGCCGAATTTATGAATAAAGTCAACACCGGCCTGGGCGCCGCGGCCATGTACTCGGACGCCGACATCGCCCGCTTCAGGGAACAGGGCGGAACCGACTGGCAGAGCGAACTCTTCCAATCGGGCATGACGCAGAGCCACAAAGCGGTGCTGAGCGGCGGAAACAAAAAGATGAGGTATTACGTCTCGCCCTCCTACAGCCAGATGGACGGTATCCTGATTAATACGTCGTCCAAGAGCTACGGCGCGGTCGCGAAAATCGACGGCGAGGTGAGCCGCCGCGTATCCTGGCAGTTCGAGGGAAACGTCAGTCACGGAGAAACGCTGAATCCCGGACTGGGACACGGTACCGACCATACGTCGCTGCCGCTGTATGCGGCCCTGGTCTGGTCGCCCACGGCCAACGTTTTCAACGAAGACGGCTCCTACCTGACCATGGACGCGCTTGCGTCCCGGCTGTTGAACCCGGTGCTGCTGACCACGCTCAAAGACACGCGCTATTCCAACAACGGGAGCGCCGTGGGCAACGTGAAGGTGAAAATCGTTGACGGGCTGGTCTTCGACGGCAAAGCGTCCATGAGTTTCGGCACCGGCGGCAACCGCTACTTCCTGCCGGCGGCGCTGAACAGCAACCGCGCCAACGCTTCGCAGCGCAGTTATGAAAGCCTTTCGTGGTTGGTAAACGCCTTCCTGACCTACAGTAAAACGGTGGCCGAAAGACACCAGTTCTCACTGATGTTCGGATTTGAGGAGAACCAGAGCACAAGCCGGGAATTTTCCGCCAGCGCCGACAACCTGTATATTCCGAGCGTCGAATGGGATAACCTGAGACTCGGTCAGAGCTACGGCATGTCGTCCGGCTACGGCAACAGCGCCCTGCGGTCGTATTTCGCCCGCGGTACCTACAACTACGGCGGACGCTATTACTTCACCGGCACGTATCGCGCCGACGGCTCCTCCAAATTCCGGGGCAAGAACCGTTTCAGCTATTTCCCGTCGTTCGCGCTGGGCTGGCGGCTGTCCGAAGAAGGATTCCTGAAAGACGCGGACCTCTTCCGGAACCTCAAGCTGCGGGGCGGATGGGGAATTACCGGCAGCCAGGCCGTCGATTCCTATGCTACCACGCCCTCCATGGACAGCGATCCATACGCCTGGGGAACGAGCCAGGGGCAGGTCGGCTACGGGCCGGGCGTCGTAGGAAATCCCAACCTTCAGTGGGAAGAAACGACCGCCACCGACCTGGGGCTGGATTTTTCCGTACTGGACGGAAAGCTTTCCCTGGCGTTCGACTATTACTACAAGCAGACGGACAAGCTGCTGTCCAAAGTCACCGTGCCGGTATACAACGGCGGCGGGACGATCAACTCCAACATCGGCAAGATTGAAAACCGGGGCTTTGAGGTCAATCTGGATTACACGGTTTTTGAAAACAGGGACTGGTCGTATGAGGTCAACCTGAACGGCGCCCACAACGAAAACAAAGTGCTCGACATCGGCGACCAGGAACGCCTCTGGGGCGGCTCTTCGGTGGCCGGGGTCATGACCCAAAGCCCGTTTATCATCCTGCCGGGACAGGCCATCGGCACCATTTACGGATACAAATACCTGGGCCTCTGGCAGCGGGGCGACGTGGTGGAAGCGGCCAAATACAATCAGTCGCCCGGCGACTACCGCTACGAGGACTTGAACGGAAATCACGAATACGACGCCGGCGACTACCAGATTATCGGCAACGCCAACCCGAAATTCACCTGGGGATTCAACCATCACCTGTCGTGGAAAAACTGGGACCTGAACGTACTGTTTGAAGGCCTGCACGGGCGAGACATCATCAACCTCAACTATTGCATAATGAACAATATATTCGACAACTCGCTGGCCATCACCGCACGCAGCGGCGCCAACCGCTGGACGCCGGAAAACCCGTGGGCGGAGTTTGCCAAACTGAGCGTGAACAATCTGCTCATGCCCAATTCCGACCAGTGGATACAGGACGGCAGCTACGTGAAACTCAGGAACCTCAGCCTGGCCTACCGTTTTACGAAGCAAATGACCCGCTTTGCCGATATCCGCCTGGCCGTAAGCGCCCAGAACGTATTTACCTTGACGAAATACAAGGGCTACGACCCCGAAGTGTCTTCGGCCGGCGGCTCCGGATACGACACGGATGCGGGACTGGACTGGTTTGCCTATCCGAATCCCAGAAGCTACACGGTGAGTCTTTCACTGGAATATTAATCTGTTAAAAATGAAATTGGAATGAAAAGAGATTTTTTGAAATACGGGATGCTGATTGCCGGAATAGCCTTTCTTTGCGCCTGCTCGTCGAACGACGAATTTTTGAAGGAAAACACGTACGGGAAAGTCTTCCCGGATGAATTTTACCGCAACCAGGCGGAACTGGAGGTGGCCAATAATGCGCTGTACCACAATTTCAGCAAAACGTTCAATGCAGACTACGCAAGTTTTGTGGTCGCGATTTACGGCGGCGACGACGTAACGACGCCCTACTTCGCCAACACGTCCTATATCCAGAACGACACCTACGAATACCAGGCCGGCAACGAGGACGTAAAGGACGGATGGGAATGGTCGTACGCAACCATCAATATTGCCAACGGGATTATCGAAAATTACCGCCGGGCCGAGGGCGAGGTCAGCGAGGAAATGCTGCGCCGCTTTGCCGGACAGGCGCATTTTGCCCGTGCCTACATGTACTACTGGCTGGTGCGGCTTTTCAACGAAGTCCCCTACGTCACCACGGTGCGGATACCCGACCGGACCCTGCCGCTGGCGGCACCCGACGCTATCTACGAGCATATCATCGCCGACCTGAAAATCGCGGAGGAATGGCTTCCGGTCACCTGGAAAGGAATCGACGAAACCAAGGCCAACGGCGGCGCCTTCACCAGGGGCGCCGTCAAGGCAACGCTGGCCGGCGTCTACCTGACCATGGCCGGCTATCCGCTGAAGAAAACCGAGTATTACCGGCTGGCGAAAGAGAAGGCGGCCGAAATCATCGAACACGAATCGGAATACGGCTACCGGTTGCTCGACCACTGTGCGGAACTGTGGAAAGCAACGCCGCTGCTCCACGACGAAATGGTGTTTCCCCTGCTGTACAACAAGAATACGGAGGATTACAACGTCCGTGCCCCCAAGCCCTGCCGTCCCGTACATTTTGACGGCTGGGAGGCCTACTGTGCGGAAATCAACTTCTTCCACCGCTTCCCGGCCGGCGAACGGCGCGACGTGACCTTCGTGACGGAATTTCCGCTGACCAGCGGGTGGCACGAAATCAAGCCCACGCTGCCCTGGCCGGAAGACCAGCCGATGTTGCCCTGGGAGAAGATCATGTTTGCACATCCGTATTACTTCAAGATGTGGGAAGTAGAAGGCCGGGAAGGTGAAGACCGCTGGCTGCCGGTGGGCGACGAGTGGTACAGCAGCCGCACCAACCAGGTGATACGCTATGCCGAAGTGCTGCTGATCTACGCCGAGGCGCAGGCCATGGCCGACGGCACGCCCAATGCCCTGGCCTACGACTGTATCAACCGCGTACGCAACCGCGCCTTTGCCGGCGTGGGAACGCGCCTCAACGACCTGCCCTCCGGACTGGGCGGCGAGGCCTTCCGCGATTCCGTCTTCGTGGAACGCGGATGGGAATTTGCCGGCTTTGAATACGCCGCCCGCTGGTTTGACCTCGTACGCCTGGAACTGGTGGAAGACGCCGCCTCGGCCGAACCCGTACACAGCTTCCTGCCCGGACGCCTCAATACCGAATGGGAGATCAAGAAGCAGCTCACGCACGACAACTATTTCCTGCCCATACCGGAGGAGGATGTATTACTGAATCCGAATCTGAGAAAATGAGTGTGCGGAGAGACTGATTGGACGGTCACATAAGGCGAACGGCGCACCACACCGGGGTAATTCCCGGTAGGGGTGCGCCGTTCTTTTTTAGCAGGGGACTATAGGACATGCGGCATGGATTTGTGCATGGGATCCGTCACAACCCGGTGACGACGATCGTCACAACCCGGTGACGACGATCGTCACAACCCGGTGACGACGATCGTCACAACCCGGTGACGATGATCGTCACAACCCGGTGACGACGATCGTCACAACCCGGTGACGACGATCGTCACAACCCGGTGACGATGATCGTCACAACCCGGTGCCGACGATCGTCACAACCCGGTGCCGATGATCGTC
>JAISOP010000093.1 GCA_031275525.1 Tannerella sp. | reverse complement strand
TATAGAAACTCCCCGACAATAGTCCGTGAATTACACGAATGAATACGAATAAAATCATTCGCGGATATTCGCGTGCATTCGCGGACCACTTTTTTTTCTGCGGGGCGAAGCGCAGTATGAGAGGTTTTTGGAGGTTCCCCTACAATAATTTCCGGAAATATTCCCGGATTGCCTGCAAAATTAATGATAATAATCGGAATACAAATAGATTCCTGATAGAATTATTGATTCTAATTGAAATAATAATTGGAATACGAATAAAATTATAGATTTCAGTTGAAATTTATTTGGAATATAAACAGAATCATTGATTCTAATTGGAATCTGTTAGGAATATAAATAGAATCATTGATTCCAATTAAAATCCGAATATAGGAGCGTTGGAGGATATACAAAAAGTATCGCTTCTCCTGTATCAAAGGGGGCGGCATTTTCGACACACCCCCATGATGTGGGAAGAAAAAATGGTCCGCGAATAAGTTATTCGCGTACATTCGCGGACCAATTCTTTTTCTCTGCGGAGCGGAGCGTAGCGTTGGGGTTTTTAGCGGTTCCCACAAGAAGTCCGACCTTTTTCAAGCGCGGACTTCTTGCAAAAAGGGAGCGATACTTTTGGACACACCCTCAGGCTTCCCGAATAATGCCTGCCGCCGGCCGGAAGTAACGTTTGGACCGCAGGCGGTATCATTTTCGTGCCTTGGCCCCACAATTCCTTTGGGATTCTTTCCGATCCGGCGAAAAAACAGTATCTTTGTCACTTCGTAAAAATAAAATACAAAAGTTGTGGCAAGTACAAAGTATATTTTCGTTACCGGCGGAGTGGTTTCTTCTTTAGGAAAGGGGATTGTTTCGGCTTCGTTGGGCAAGCTGCTCCAGGCTCGCGGATATAAGGTGACGATCCAGAAGTTTGACCCTTACATCAATATCGACCCCGGGACGCTGAATCCCTATGAGCATGGCGAATGTTTCGTCGCCATCGACGGGCATGAGGCAGACCTGGACCTGGGACACTACGAACGCTTCCTGAATGTGCCTACTACACGCGCCAACAACGTTACGACGGGACGCATCTACCAGAGCGTGATTGACAAGGAACGCAAAGGCGATTACCTGGGTAAAACCGTGCAGGTGGTTCCGCATATCACGGACGAAATCAAACGGAATGTGAAGCTGCTGGGTTCAAAGAACAGGTTTGACTTCGTGATTACCGAAATCGGCGGAACGGTGGGGGACATCGAATCGCTGCCCTTTATCGAAAGCGTCCGGCAACTGAAATGGGAAATGGGCCGCGACTGCGTATGCGTACATTTGACCTATGTGCCCTACCTGGCGGCCGCCCGGGAATTTAAAACCAAACCGACACAGCACTCGGTGAAACAGTTGCAGGAACTGGGCGTCCAGCCCGACGTGCTGGTCCTGCGCACCGAACATGAGTTGCGCGAGCCTCTGCTGCACAAGGTGGCGCTGTTCTGTAACGTGTCGAAGGAATCGGTTATCCAGTCCATCGACGTACCCACCATCTATGAAGTGCCCATCGTGTTGCAGCGTCAGCACATGGATTTGATCATCCTCCGGAAAATGGGTATTGAACTGGCGCCGGAACCGGACATGAAGCCGTGGCAGGACTTCCTGGCACGGAAAAAACATGCCGCGAAGATTGTGAAGATCGGACTGGTCGGCAAGTACGTGGAATTGCAGGACGCCTACAAGTCCATCGGCGAATCGCTCTTGATCGCCTCCGCATATAGTGACTACAAACTGGAATTGAGGGATATTCATTCGGAGAAATTGAATGAGGGAAATAAGGAAAAGCTGTTGGGCGACCTGGACGGCGTCGTGATTGCCCCGGGATTCGGGCAGCGCGGCATCGAAGGCAAATTCATCGCCATCCGCTACGTCCGCGAACACGACCAGCCCTGCTTCGGCATCTGTCTCGGTATGCAGTGCATGGTCATCGAATTTGCCCGGAACGTACTGGGTTGGTCCGGCGCCCACTCGACGGAGATGGAACCCTCGCCGCCCTACAAGGTAATCGACCTGATGGAAGAACAGAAAAACGTCACCAGCATGGGCGGAACCATGCGCCTGGGCGCTTATGACTGCGTACTGAAAAAAGATTCCAAAATATATAAGGCCTATGGCCGGGAGCTGATTCAGGAACGCCACCGCCACCGCTACGAGTTCAACAGCGCCTACCGAGCGCAGTTCGAGAACGCCGGCATGATGTGCGTAGGCGAAAATCCCGACACAGGCCTGGTCGAAGCCGTTGAAATTCCTTCCCTGAGATGGTTCATCGGCGTCCAGTATCATCCCGAATACAACAGTACGGTGCTCAACCCCAATGCCCTGTTCGTAAGTTTCATCAAAGCGGCCATCGCAAAACAGTAGCGCCGTGTACAGTAAGAATCATTGAGTTTTGAATTTTGAATTAATAAAATATGTCGTTAGATAAGAATACAGTAATCGGTTTTATACTGATAGGATTGGTTTTGTTCGTTTTTGCATGGCTCAACCGGCCGGACCCGGCGCAGTTGGAAGCGCAGCAGCGTTACATGGATTCGCTGGCGAGGGTGGAATATGCGCGGCAGTTGGAAGAGGAAATGAGCAAAGTGGTGGAGCAGCCGGCGCTTTCGAGCGACGTGCGGGCGGACGTGCCCGATTCCCTCCGCGAGGTGCAGCGGGTACAGGCATACGGCGTGTTTGCGCAGGCCACCGAAGGTACGGAAAAGTTTGTCACGCTCGAAAATGATAAGCTGGAATTGAAAATCACCAGCAAGGGCGGACGCATCTATTCGGCCCGCCTCAAGGAGTACAAGACTTTTGACGAACGGCCGCTGGTGCTTTTTGACGGAGCGCAAGAGTCGTCGTTCGGCCTGACACTGGTATCGGCCACCAACCGCGTGGTGGGCACGGACGAGCTTTATTTCACGCCGGTCGAAAGCGCCGACAGCCACTCGGTGGTGATGCGCCTGACCCTGGGCGAGGAGAGTTACCTGGATTTCCATTACACGCTAAGCCCGGACGACTACATGGTGCGCTTTGCCATCCGGGGTACGGGACTAAACGGCGTCCTGTCGCCCAATACCAATTCGCTCGACCTCCAATGGTACCAGAAAGCGCGGCCCCTGGAACAGGGACGGAAATACGAAAACCAATATACCGGTCTGTATTACAAGTATGCTTCCGACGACGTGGAGAGCCTGAACGCCGGCAAGGATGACGAGGAGCAAATCTCCAACCGCCTGAAATGGATTGGCTACAAGAACAAGTTTTTCTCGACGGTATGGATTGCCGACGACGCGTTTTTCGCCACCCGCCTCCAGTCGAAGCAACTGACGGAATCGGAGTACCTGAAGGAATTTACGGCGACCACCTCGGTGGCCTTCGACCCGGCAAGCCCGGAACCGGTGTCGTTCCGCTATTACATCGGCCCGAACCGGTACCAACTCTTGCGCACCTACGACCGGGGGCTTCCGTCTAACCAGGCGCTCGAACTGGACAAACTGGTGCCGCTGGGTATGAAATTCCTGCGTCCGGTCAACAAGTATTTCATTGTGCCGATCTTTGATTTCCTGGGAAACCATATTTCCAGTTACGGGTTGGTCATCTTCCTGCTGACCCTGATTGTGAATATCATTTTGTTCCCGCTGACATACAAATCGCTCCTGTCATCGGCCAAGATGCGCGTTTTGCGTCCGCAGGTGGAGGCCATCACCGCCAAATACCCGAAACAGGAACAGGCCATGGAACGCCAAAAGGCAACGATGGAACTGTACAGCCGGGCGGGTGCAAGCCCGATGAGCGGATGTGTGCCGATGCTGCTCAAAATGCCGATCCTTTTTGCGCTCTACCAACTGTTTCCCACCTCCTTTGAACTGCGCCAGGAGAGTTTCCTGTGGGCAAAAGACCTGTCCACCTTCGACCCGGTGATTACGTGGGACTTTCCTATTCCCTTTATCTCCTCCATGCTGGGCAACCATTTGAGTTTGTTTTGCCTCCTGGTGACGATCGTCAACCTGATATACTCCAAATTCAGCATGGACATGACCAATGCCGGTCAGCAGCAGATGCCGGGGATGAAAATGATGATGTACCTCATGCCCTTGATGATGCTCTTCTTTTTCAACCAGAGTTCTTCCGGACTGAGTTATTATTTCCTGGTATCCATGCTGATCACCATCGGTCTAACGTTTTCATTCCGTTTCTTTGTCAACGAGAAGAAACTGCTCTTGAAGTTGGAAGAAAACAAGAAAAAACCGAAGAAGAAATCAAGTTTCATGCAACGCCTCGAAGAGGCTCAGCGTATGCAACAGGAACAACTGCGGAAACAACAGCAACAACGTTCCGGCCAACAACGGAGACGCTAAAAAATTCAATCATTCAATCATTCAAAAAAACGAGCCTTTTGAATGATTGAATGATTGAATCTTTGAATTCCCTTAATTATATCCCGGATTCTCTATCAAATTCGGATTTTGTCCGGTTCTACTCAACGTAATGGGGAGATAATAATAGTGCTCGTAAAAGCGGGGCGGCGTTGTGGGGCCATCGTAATTGTCATACACTCTCAACTGATATTTACCTGTATTGTAATCCAGGATATATCTCAAACTGGAACCCGGCTGCGACAGTTTATCGACGGCAATCCGCCAGCGACGCACGTCCCAATATCGATGTCCCTCGAAGGCCAGTTCCACCTTGCGTTCATGACGGATGGCATCCCTGTCGATAGCGGTTTTCGGGGCTATGCCGGCTCTGTCCCTGACTTGATTGAGGGCATCCAGCGCCTCGTCAACCTTACCCAGTTCAAAAGACGCTTCGGCAAGATTCAACAACACTTCGGCATAGCGAAAAATCGGACAGTCGACGCCGTCTCTTTCTGTAAAATTTACCTCGGAGGCTTCATTTAACATTTTTAATATGCCAAAACCCGAGCCAAAATCCGTTCCAACCCTTTGATTTCCCCAAGCCGGCGTCCCGTCGTAGGCCTCCTGCTCACTGTCATACAACACGCCGTCGCCGCCGATCAATCCGCGGTGCGAATCCACCCGTCCTCCTTTCCAGGGCGTTCCGTTTGTCCAGATGGAAGCCAGGAAACGGGGGTCTTTCTCCCCCCACAATTCTTCCATGCTCCACAATCCCTGCTGAATGGCATCTCTGTCCAATGTGCCGGGTCTGCCGTCGGTATATTCAAATTCTTCCGCCATCTCCAAATAAGGAATGCCACACATTCCCACATCATAACCATGAGGTTTGGGACAAAGCATAAAACCGTAGAACCAACTGTTCTGCGTTTCATCAAATTGCTTGACAAAAATCATTTCCCTGTTTCGCTCTTTCAGGAAGACATTTTTGAAATTCGTCACCTTGTCATCATCGTCATTGTAGAGTGCGTATTCGCCTGTGTTGATCATTTTCCTTGCGGCGTTATAACTTTTTTGGTAATAGTCCGGCGCCTGGGCCTGCGGTATCCCCAGCAGCCCGTCCAACTGTACCGTGCCGAATTGAGCGATACTGCCTGCATACAGCGCCGCGCGACATTTCAACGCCAGTGCAGCGCCCTGCGAAGCGCGCCCATACTCGGTAAGGCTTTTCAGGGATTCTTCGATGGCATCCATTTCGCTGATGACGAAATCATAGACCTCCTGTTCCGAATGGCGCTTGGGATACAGTTCTTCCTCCGGCGCATCCAGGGGAATCACTTTGGTAATCAAGGGAACGCCTCCATAGCGTTTGACCATCGCGAAATAATTGAACGCTCTCAGGAAACGGGCTTCCGCCAGGCGACTGGCGATAAAGTCCGGGTCGTTGGCGCTTTCCGGCAATTTTTCAATCAACATGTTCAGTTGACGAATCACCGTATAGGCAATATCCCACCATTCAAGTAACCCGCCGGATATATTCAGGCCACCCCTTTTATAGGATGCCGGATTACCTGCTGACCACACAGGTCGACCTGTTTCATCGGATATATTGGTAATGTACATGAATCCAGCTCTGTTATCCCAATTAACGGAAATATTACCCGGCGCGTCATATCTTAATATATTCATGTTGGCATACTGGTATGCCAAATACGAATCCACCAGATTCGGATCATCCCATACGATGTCTTCGGAAATAATATCCAACGGTTTTTTATCCAATACCTCATTTACGCAGGCAGTAAGACCGATAAAACCTGCAATCATCAAATAGCATCTTATACTTTTCATATTCATCTGTATTATAGTTTTAAAAATTCAAATTCAACCCGAAACTGATCGTACGCTGTTGCGGATAGTATTTATTGACGCTGCCGCTCGGCGCCTCCGGATCGACGTAATAATCGCTTAGCGTACTTAAAGTAAGCAGGTTGGTGCCCGAAACATACAGGCGGGCTTTGGATATACCGGCTTTATCCGTCCATGGTTTAGGAAGCGTATATCCAAAGGCGATATTCTTCAACCGCAAATAAAAGACCGACCTGATCCAATAATCCGAACTCCAGGCATTGGATCCGGAACCGCCCGGCCTTGGCGCCAAAGCATTCACATCATGGCCGGCTTCCGTCCATCGCGATTGGTAACTCGTTTCCGTATTATAATTAAAACTGACCGAAGAGGAGTATCCGAACGCCCCCTGAAACATCGTGACAAGATCAAAGCCTTTGTAGGCAAAAGAACCGGTCAATCCATAAAACCAGTGAGGCGTACTCCCTTTTCCGATTTCCTGCTGGTCTTTCCAGTCCAGCGTACCGTCGCCGTTGATGTCTTTGTATTTCACGTCCCCGGGACGAAGCGATTCGTTCCCTCCCAAATCCGCATATAGATAAGGCAGGGCCTGAATCTCTTCCATGTCGGCGAATAATTTGTCGGAAACATAACCGAATACACGATCCGTCCATTGCCCGGACTTTTGATTCAGTCGTTTTTGGTCAGGATCCTCATATTCCGGTTCCTCATAATGATCCCATTTCGCCCGCGACCAGGAGAGGTTGGCGCTAATATCGTAGATGAAATTTCCCTCATCGTTTGTCATGCCCAGGGACAGTTCAAATCCACGGTCATTCAGGCTGTTGATATTCTCGG
Source organism: Tannerella sp. (assembly GCA_031275525.1). Classification (GTDB taxonomy): domain Bacteria; phylum Bacteroidota; class Bacteroidia; order Bacteroidales; family Tannerellaceae; genus Tannerella. The sequence continues at coordinate 253 of JAISOP010000093.1, read as the reverse complement.
TGGGCAGGGTGGCGCCGAACGTACTGGGCAGCGAAATATTGCGCGTCGCCGGAATCCCTTCGCGTGTACGGTAAAAGCCTTCTAAGGCGCCATAGACCTTGCGGTTCTGCACCGAGAAATCCAGCCCGCCATTATATACGCTCATCTTTTCCCAGGTCAGTAACGGATTGGCCAGGCCGGTAGGAGCTAACCCGTTTACAAACCGGTTGCCCCATTGATAGAGTCCGCTTAATTGAAAACCGGTCAGGTACTG
>JAISOP010000079.1 GCA_031275525.1 Tannerella sp. | reverse complement strand
TATAATTACAAGAATACGGAAGTGTTGCTGGCGACCTATTATAACCTCGTCACGCAGGGGGCGATGTCTACCTATTGCGATGTCATCGAAGATATGGACGGCGGCGGGTGGAACGATTCGGGCGCCGAGATCAAGTTCTGGAAAAACTTCCCCGACGGCCCCCGCAAGGACGCAACCTTTGCCCCCAAAACGCTGCTCAAGGGCGAACTGCGCGACTGGTGGTGGGACCCCAATTACGGGATGGAAGAAGGAGCACGCGTCGTATGCAACCCCTGGTACCTGGCCGCCTGCGAAGCCCGTTCGGGCAGCCAGTCGGTGGAATTTGACATCGCCAAACCTGTTTCGCAAGGTAATTACGTGGGCGAAAAGTCGCACAAGACCATCCGCCTGTCGGAAGTCTATTGCTGGTATGCCGAAGCCGTCGGACGATCGGGCGGCAACGACCCCTTCGCCTACGAAGTCTTGAACCGCGTCCGCACCCGGGCCGGCCTGGAGCCGATCCCCTCCGGCAGCCTCACCCCCGACGGCCTGGCCGAAGCCGCCTACGACGAACACGGCTGGGAGATTGCCGGATACATGTGGGGCAGCCTGGCGCCGCGTCACCACGACATGTTCCGCATGTTCCGCGTCAAAGACCACTTCGAGTTCAGGAAGCAGAACCCCGAAATCGAAGTCGCCCCGGGCGTCTTCCGCAAGGAAAAGGTCGAAGTGACCGGCTCCTGGAACGACGCCATGATGTACGCTCCCTATCCCGCCGCGGACGCCATGCTGAACCCCAACCTGAAAAAATAGTGGTTAGCGATTAGTGAGGAATTGAGAATTGAGAATTGAGAATGAATTCACCTCTCCCCCGACCCCTCTCCACAGGGAGAGGGGAGAGTGACGTCGATTTACGACGCTTGTTACAATATTCATTCTCAATTCTCAATTCTCAATTCCCCACTAACCACTAACCACTAACCACTAACCGCTAACCACTAACCACTAACCACTAACCACTAATTCAATTCTCAATTCTCCATTCCCCACTAACATACTTTCATTCGCGGACCAAATATAGTTGCGGACTATTCCTTGAATTAGGTGAAACAGGGAACTTTTCCTATTTTTGCGCCTCATTTGAACAACTAATCACAGGAAAATGAAGATATCATACCATTGGTTGAAGGAATACCTGCCGTTGGAGTTGCGGCCGGACGAGGTGGCTGCGGCGTTGACCTCGACGGGCTTGGAGACGGGGAGCGTAGAGGAGGTACAGTTGGTCAGGGGCGGACTGAAGGGGCTGGTGATCGGCGAGGTGCTCACGTGCACGGCGCATCCGGACTCCGATCACCTGCACCTCACGACGGTGGATGTGGGCGGCGGCGAGCCGCTGTGCATCGTCTGCGGTGCGCCGAACGTGGAGGCCGGACAGAAGGTCGTCGTAGCCCCGGTGGGTACGACGCTCTACGGTAGCGACGGCGGGACGTTGACCCTCAAACGGAGCAAAATACGCGGCCGGGAGTCCTTCGGGATGATCTGCGCCGAGGACGAAATCGGCCTCGGCACAGACCATTCCGGCATCATCGTCCTGCCCGCGGATGCGAAGGTGGGTATGCCGGCCGCCCAGTATTACGGGATCGAAAGCGATTACGTGCTGGAGGTGGACATCACGCCCAACCGGGTGGATGCGACGTCGCACTACGGCGTGGGGCGCGACCTGGCCGCGTGGCTGACGCAGGCCGGCCGGCCGGCGGCCTTGCAGCGCCCCTCCGTGGAGGCCTTCCGGGTCGATCGTCCCGCGCCCGCCATCGCGGTGGAGGTGGCCAACCGCGACGCCTGCCTGCGCTATTCCGGCCTGACGGTGAGGGGGGTGACGGTGAAGGAAAGTCCCGCCTGGCTAAAAAACCGCTTGCAGGCCATCGGCCTCCGACCGATAAACAATGTGGTGGACATCACCAATTTCATCCTCCACGAGTTGGGACAGCCCTTGCATGCCTTCGACGCGGCAAGGATACGGGGCGGACGCGTGGTGGTGCGCACCCTGCCGGAGGGGACGAAGTTCGTCACCCTGGACGGCGTCGAACGGACGCTGGCCGGCGAGGATTTGATGATCTGCGACGCGGAGGAGCCGATGTGTATCGCCGGCGTCTTCGGCGGACTGGATTCGGGCGTCACGGAACAGACGAGGGACGTCTTCCTGGAATCAGCCTGTTTCCATCCGGCGTGGGTGCGGCGGACGGCACGCCGTTTCGGGCTGAATACCGATGCTTCCTTCCGCTTTGAACGCGGACTGGACCCGAACCAGACCGTGTATGTGCTGAAACGGGCCGCACTGCTGGTCAATGAACTGGCCGGGGGCGAGATTACGGGCGACATCCGGGACGTGTATCCGGAGGAAGTCAAGCCCTATCCGGTCCAACTTACCTACCGCAGGATGAACGCCCTGGTGGGGAAAGAAATCCCGGTGGAGACGGTGAAGCGTATCCTCGCTTCCCTGGAGGTGGAAATAGTTGCCGAGACGGAGGAGGGACTGTCGCTCCGCGTGCCGGTGTACCGGATGGACGTACGCCGCGAAGTCGATGTGATTGAGGAGATACTCCGGATTTACGGATATAACCGGGTGGAGGTGGGCGAACAGCTTCGCTCCACCCTCAGTTACCGGACGCCCACCGACCGTAACTACCAGCTGGAAACCCTGGTTGCAGAACAGTTGTGCGGCGCCGGTTTTCACGAAATCATGAACAATTCGCTCACACGGCTGGCTTATTATGACACGCTGGAGACCTGTCCGGCAGCCCGCGCCGTGCAACTGCTCAACCCCCTGAGCGCCGACCTGAACGCGATGCGCCAGACGCTGCTCTTCGGCGGCCTGCAAAGCATTGCATACAATATCAACCATAAAAACCGGAACCTGCGCTTTTTTGAATCCGGCAACTGTTACGCCTTCCATGCGGAGGAGCAGCGGCCGGACGAGGCGCTGTCCGGTTACTGCGAGGAATACCGGCTGGGGTTGTGGATGTGTGGCCGTAGCGTCGAAAACAGTTGGACGCAGGCGAACCGGGACGCTTCGGTCTATGAACTGAAAGCCTGCGTACAACACATCTTGAGGCGGCTGGGTATAGACCTGCGGAAGGTCTCCGGGAACATGATTTCCGACGACATTTATGCCTCCGGCCTCCGCCTGAAAGCCGCTTCGGGACGTCTCCTGGGCACGCTGGGCGTCGTTGACCGGAAGCTGCTCAAGGGCATGGACATCGGCCAAGAGGTCTATTATGCCGAACTGTCGTGGGACGCATTGAGGAAGGAAATCCGGAATGCCGGGGTCGTATGCTCGGAGATAGCCAAATATCCGGAAGTGAAGCGCGACCTGGCGTTGCTGCTCGACAGGGAGATACTCTTCCAATCGGTCGAAAAGAGCGCGTTCGAGAGCGAACGCAAACTGCTCAAGCGGGTAGAACTCTTCGATGTGTACGAAGGCAGCCACCTGCCGCCGGACAAAAAGTCGTATGCCGTCAGTTTCTACCTTCAGGACGAGAACCGGACACTGACCGACCCGCAGATTGACCGTATCATGCAGAAGATACGCACCGGCCTGGAACAGAAATTGGGCGCCCAGTTGAGGTAGCGGCGCCCCGGAACCATTGAATTATTGAATTATTGAATCTTTAAATACACAGCTATGGGAAGAGCGTTTGAATATCGCAAAGCAAGGAAGCTGAAACGCTGGGGCAACATGTCCCGCGTATTCACCAAAATAGGGAAAGAGATTACGATGGCGGCCAAGGCCGGCGGGCCGGACCCCGAAACGAATCCCCGCCTGCGTATCCTGATGCAGACGGCCAAGAAAGAGAACATGCCGAAGGACAACGTGGAACGCGCCATCAAAAAGGCCACCTCGAAGGATTATGCGGACTATAAGGAAGTAAATTACGAAGGCTACGGCCCCTACGGGATTGCCGTCTTCGTGGAGACGGCCACAGACAATACGACCCGCACGGTGGCCAATATCCGCAGTTATTTCAACAGGCACGGCGGTTCGCTGGGCACGAGCGGTTCGCTGGAGTTTCTCTTTGAACACAAATGCGTGTTCCATATCGTACGGCGTGACGACTTCTCGCCGGACGACCTGGAACTGGAACTTATCGACTTCGGCGTGGAGGAACTGGAGGAAGATGGGGACGAAATCATCCTCTACGGCGAGTTTTCGCAAAACGCCGTCATCCAGAAATACCTGGAAGATAACGGCTACGAGATCACCTCCAGCGAGTTTGTGCGTATCCCCAACGACCAGAAGGACGTGACGCCGGAACAGCGCGAAGCCGTCGAAAAGTTACTTGAAAAGATTGAAGAAGACGAAGATGTACAGAACGTCTTCCACAACATGAAGGAAGAGAATGAATTTAGTGGTTAGTGGTGAGTGGTGAGTGGTTAGTGATTAGTCCCCTAATAAGGCAATACAGCCCGCCGGAAATAATGTGCTCCAAGTGCCCCGAAAAAGGTGTCTTTGAAAAAAAAAGTTTCGAGCAAAAGAAACCTGAATTGGTAGTTAGGAGCTGTCAAGAAATAAACCATCCGAATTTACGGGAAATGTTTTTTGCAGTACAAAGCCCGAAAATGTGCGCATACCGGGGTATGTAATCATTTTCGGGCTGAAGGAATGCGAAA
>JAISOP010000061.1 GCA_031275525.1 Tannerella sp. | reverse complement strand
GAGGCAGAACAAACTGGAAAGCGAACGCAACCGCGTCACCGAGCAGGACGTCGATGCCTACAACGACCTCTGGCTCGCCCTGCAACCGATTCTCGAAACCGGCAAGGCGCTCTACCGCGGCACGGACAAAGCCAAACTCAAGGACTATACCTTTGTCCAACTCGAAAAACGCCTGCATCCGTTCCCCAGGAAGCCGCAGCCCGACAACAAAACGCAAGAGTGAATCCCGTCCGCGAATGACGCGAATTATTTCCGGGAACTTCTGAAAACAAATGAATCGAAAATTCCCGGATTTGCATTTAACATTTGGATACCGTACCTTTATCCCATCAAATAACGCGGCTCTATTCATGGACATGCAACTGAATACAATTGTGGGCTTGATGCTATTCGCATTATACTCAATCTCTATTGGGAGTTTGATCATAGTCGTTTTGTTGGAAAACCGGAATCCGTTGAAGACGATTCCGTGGGTGATCGTCCTGTTGTTTCTGCCGGGAGTGGGGTTGATTTTCTACTTCGTCTTCGGGCAGGATAACCGGCGGCAACGGATTATTTCGCGGCGTACGTACAAGCGCATCATGAGGCCGTTACATATCAATCATCCGGTACAGGACCGGTGCGTCGTTGAACCGCCTTACCAGCCGTTGGTCAACCTCCTGAACCGGAATCACCGCAGTCCGCTGCTTTACGGAAGCGAACTGTCTTTCTATACCGGCGGAACGGATAAATTTAAAGCGCTGTTGGAAGAAATCGAACGCGCACAACATCATATTCACTTGCAATACTACATTTTCGGCGACGACGTCGTCGGACGGAGCGTGCAGCAGGCGCTGATCGGCAAAGCCAAAGCGGGTATCCTGGTTCGCGTGATTTACGACGACGTCGGAAGTTGGAATGTCAAAAGCGCGTTCTTCAACGAGATGCGGGAAGCCGGTATCCAGGTCTATCCGTTCCTGAAAGTCGCCTTTCCGGTGCTCACGAGCAAGGTCAATTACCGGAATCACCGCAAAATCGTCGTGATAGACGGGCGGGTCGGTTTCATGGGCGGTATGAATATCGCCGACCGCTACATTCACGGCTCCTTCATCGGTTGTTGGCGCGACACACATTTCAAAATCACCGGCAAAGGCGTCCACGGACTACAGTCCGCCTTCCTGATTGACTGGTACGTCATCAGCAAACAACTGGTCAAAGGCAGGGAATACTATCCCTCGGAGAAGATTTACAGCGATAATATCCTGCAAATCGTGACCAGCGGCCCGACAGGGCCTTGGCGCACGCTGGTACAGGCTCTTCTCTTCTGCATCATGAACGCCCGGAAATACCTTTACATCCAGACGCCCTATTTCCTTCCGACCGAGGATTTGAACCTGGCCCTGCAAGCCATAGCCCTGAGCGGCGTCGATGTGCGCCTGATGATTCCGGAACGCTCCGATACCCGGACGGCGAACATGGCCTCCCATTCTTTTCTGGACGACATGCTGAAGGCGGGTGTGAAGGTCTATTTCTATAAAGCGGGATTCCTGCATTCCAAACTGATCGTGATGGATGATGCGCTGGCCTGCATCGGTTCGGCTAACTTTGACTTCCGCAGTTTCGAGCATAATTTTGAAATTAACGCCTTCGTCTATCAGGTGTCGTTTGCCGGCCGGATGAAGGCCATGTTCATGGACGACCTGACGCAGTGTGAACAACTTGTCCCGGCACGCTGGCTGAAACGCCCGTTCCCCAAACGGCTCGTCGAATCGTTTATGCGGCTTTTTTCGCCCCTGCTCTGAAATCTTATGAATGAAAACCCCTAAATCAAAGAAAATTCAAAGATTCAATCATTCAAAAGGCTCGTTTTTTTTGAATCTTTGAACCCTTGAATTCTCTTTGATTTGGGGGGGGTTAGCGCCGGATTTCCAGTACGTCGGCCGGTTGCAGGCGCACTTCCAGTATCCCGTCGGTCACCGGGTAGGAAATGGGCGATCCGTTCAGCGTGACGCTCATTTTAAACCGGCTGTCCGGGAGTTTTATCCGGAAGTTGCCGCTTACGTGCGATTTCAGTCCGGCCGCCTGCCAGCGTCCGTTTTGCCAGCGGGCGGATACCTCGCCTCCACCCACTACGCGCAAACCGCTGAAAGCGCCGGAGGCCCAGGCCGCAGGCAAGGCCGGCAGAAATTCAATGTACCCGTTATGGCTTTGTACCAGCATTTCCGCAATGCCGGCGGCGCCGCCGAAATTCCCGTCGATCTGGAAGGGTGGGTGAGCGCAGAACAAGTTGGGATAGGTTCCCCCACCCTTCACGTAGTTGAATTCGCTTGTCATGCAGGGCGCCAGCAGGTCGGCCAGCAGTTTGAAGGCATGTTCCCCGTCGTGCAGGCGTGCCCAGAAATTCACTTTCCAGGCCATCGACCAGCCGGTGCTTTCGTCGCCGCGTGCTTCCAACGTTTTACGCGCTGCTTCTGCAAGGTCGGGCGTCCGGTCGGGCGTAATTTCGCGACCCGGATACAGTCCGTAGAGGTGGGACACGTGGCGGTGTTGCGGTTCGCTTTCCCCGAAGGGTTCCAACCATTCCAGGATGCGGCCGTCGGAGCCGATCGCTGTCGGCGCCAGGCGTTCCTGCATGGAGGCGACTGTTTTCGCAAAATCCCCGTCGATTCCCAGTATCCCGGCGGCCTCGATCACGTTGCCGAACAACTCGCGCAGAATCTGGTTGTCCATCGTCGAACCGGCAGAGATGGCGGCACGCGTCCCGTCGGGCATGATGTACGTATTCTCGGGCGAAGTGGTCGGCGCGGTGACAAGATACCCGCTACGCGGATCCTCCGTCAGCATGTCCGTAAAAAACAGCGCCGCTTCCTTCATCACCGGATACACCCCGGCCAGGTAGGCGCTGTCCTGCGTGTAGAGGTAATGGTTGTAGAGGTGAGCGCACAGCCAGGCGGCCGACGTGTTGGTTGCTCCCCAGGACGGATGTTCCCCGGGCGCCGTAAACTCCCAGACGTTGCCCAGGATGTGCGTCACCCAGCCCCGTGCGCCGTAGAAAACCCTTGCTGTGCGGCGGCCGCTTTCGACCTGCTGTTTCGTCCATTCGACCAGGGGGAGGTGCAGTTCCGGCAGGGCGCCCGATTCTGCCGGCCAGAGGTTCATCTGGGCATTGATGTTCAGGTGGTAGTCGCCGTTCCAGGGCGTCTGTACCGTGTTGCACCACAGCCCCTGCAGGTTGGGCGGGAGGCTGCCGGGACGGGTGGAGGAGATCAGCAGGTAGCGTCCGAACTGGTAGTAGAGCGCCATCAGAGACGGGTCGTTCCCGTCCTGCCGGAAGGCCTCCAGGCGCCGGTTTGCCGGTAGCGCCTCCTTCTCCTTCACGCGGCCGAAATCGACCCTGACCCGGTTGAAGAGCTGCCGGTAGGCCGCTATGTGCTCGCTTTTCAGCTGCTCATACTTCTTATGCTCCACGGCCCGGAAGAGCGAATCCAGTTGTCCGTTCACCTCTTTCCCGAAATAGTCGGTCGCCATACTCACCAGCAGGATCACTTCGGAGGCGTCTTTTATTTGCAGGATCGTATCGTCCGAAAGGATTTGCCGTCCGTCGCGGGGCAGGATGGCCCGTACCCGTGCGCCATAGGCGATGCCCTGCGGAGCCTTCAGGCTGTCGCCTCCGAACAGGCGGCCGCTCATCTGCAGGTCGAATCCGCCGGGAGCAACGGCATACCGCTCGGGACGATTCATCGTAATGGCTAAGTTCAGCGCCTTTTCCGTGTCCGTACACAAGCGGATCACCGCCAAATCTGCGGCAAACGAAGTGAACGCCTCCCGCCGGAAGGTCGTCTGCCCCTTTTTGAACGAGACCGTGGCGACGGCGCTGTCGAGGCTCAGTTCGCGCCGGTAACCGGATATTTCCGCCCCTTCGTTGCCCAGGGCATACGCCAGCCGCAGGTTACCCAGCAACTGGTAGCTACCGTAGGGCTTCTCCGCGCCCGCGCCCCCTCCGCTGCCCGCGCCCCGGCATACGAACGTTTGATACATCAACTCCTGCGCTTCGCCGTTTCGTCCCTCAAACAGCAGCCTGCGGATTTCAGGCAGCGCCCCGGCGGCCGCCGGATTATCCGTGTTCTGCCGGCTGCCCGACCACATCGAAATCTCATTCAACACATAATTTTCGTCCTCCACACCACCGTCCGGCATCAGGCCGACCCGTCCGTTGCCCAGCGGGAACGTCTCTTCCCATACGCCGGCCGGCGCGTCAAAATGATACGATAAATGCCTCTTTGTGATGGATTCTTTCACCTTACTGCACCCGCAAAGAAACAGGCAGCACGACACGAAAAAAAATACCTTTACTCCATTCATATTCATTACTTTTCCAATTCAATTGTTTTTACTGCGGTAAATGTAGCGCAAAATAATTACTTTTGTTGCATAATCAACAGGAAATGAATTATGCAATGGAAACAGTTACTCTCCGGGAAACGATTGGGCATTGAGGCGTATCATGAACGTAAACACGAACGCACCAATTTTCAGCGGGATTACGACCGGCTTATCTTTTCGTCTCCTTTCCGGCGGCTGCAGAACAAGACACAGGTATTTCCCCTTCCGGGCAGTATCTTTGTGCACAACCGGCTAACGCACAGTCTGGAGGTGTCGTGTGTAGGACGTTCGTTGGGGAATAACGTTGCCGGCGGACTGCTTCAGAAATATCCGGGTCAGGAGGTCGGTTTTCCGGAAATTGGCGCCATTGTTTCGGCCGCCTGCCTGGCGCATGACATGGGGAATCCACCCTTCGGGCATTCGGGGGAACGGGCGATCTCCGCCTATTTCATGGAAGGCAACGGTAAATGGCTCGAAGGACAGGTGCGTAGCGAAGGGGGACGGTGGGAAGATTTTACTTATTTCGAGGGAAATGCCAATGCCTTGCGTCTGCTCACGCACCAATTTGTCGGACGGAGAAAGGGTGGATTCGTATTGACATACAGTACCATTGCCTCCATCATCAAGTATCCGTTTGCCTCTACGCAGGCATCAGGGGAGAAAAAGAAATTCGGCTTCTTCCAGTCGGAAGAGGAGACCTATATCCGCATAGCAAACGAACTGGGGATTCACCGGACGGACGCTTCCGCAGAGACTTACGCGCGTTATCCGCTGGTGTACCTGGTCGAGGCGGCCGATGATATCTGCTACCAGGTTATGGACATCGAAGATGCTCACAAACTGCGTATCCTGACCACGGACGAAACCGTTGCACTCCTGTTGCAATATTTTGAAGGCCCACGCCTGGAAAGCATCCGTAAAACACTGAAGATAGTCAGCGACACGAACGAACAGATCGCCTATCTGCGTTCCTGCATCATCGGCCTGCTGGTGGATGAATGCACGCGCATCTTCCTGGAAAACGAAAAAGCCTTGTTGGACGGGACCTATGACCGGCCGCTGATCGAAGACCTCTGCGACCGCGCAAGAACGGCCTACCGCACGTGTTCCGAGACGGCCTACCGGAAGATTTACAAGGCCAACGAAGTGGTGGATATCGAACTGGCGGGTTATCACATATTCAGTTCACTGATCGACATCCTGATCGAAGCCGTCATGAACCCGGAAAAAGCTTACAGCAAACTCTTGTTGAACCGCATCCCGGAACAGTATGACATCCATGCTTCCGGTATGTACGGAAAAATCCAGTGCGTACTGGATTACATTTCCGGCATGACGGATATTTATGCGCTCGACCTGTACCGCAAGATAACGGGCATGGGACTGCCGGCCGTGTGAAAGGAAGCGTAAGGAACTGTCAAGAAATAAAACCATCCCAATTTACGGGAAATGTTTTTTGCCTTACAAAGCCCGAAAATGTGCATCGGGGTATGTAATCATTTTCGGGCTGAAGGAATGCGAAAAACAGACCCGGAAATGGATGGTTTATTTCTCGACAATTCCTTAATGACCCAGTTTGATTCTTTTGATTTGCGCCGAACCGGCTTCCGAAAAAGACAGTTTCAGATGCTTGAGCGCATTTTTGTATTCCGGTAAGGCGGCCAGATGTATCCGGTAAACGCGATTGACGCCGTCGGTCGTGATGGTTTCACGGTGGACGAGCGCCGGCGTTGCGGGATATTCGGCGGCTTTTTGCTGCTTTTCCGCTTCTACGCTCAGGGCGCCTTCACTCCAGTTCAGCCAGTCGGTGAAGTCCGACCGGTCCACCGGCTGTATTTCTACGGTAACGGCGATTTCGCGGCCGGATGATTGAAACGCACCCTCGATCTCCAGGAACGGAGCGTCGGCCGCTTTCCGGAACGTGACGGGGCCGACCAGGGCGGCATTCTTCCCGAACCGTACCTCGAGCGCATCCTTCACCGGCCAGCCGCTATCCGAGGCGTCGCCCTGGTAATACCAGTTTTGCCGCGAACAGCGAAACGTCCATTCGGGACAGGGCGTCGCCGGCCGACGTTTCTCGGCATAACCGCGGATATCATCGACCGTTCCCAGGATGAAATGTGTTTTGTAGGTCCACCGGATGTTGTGATCCAGTATCTGCATCCCTACCGGAGCGATGTGCCCGGTTTGCCCGTCTTTTTCTCCGCCGCTTCCCTTGAGCGCGTCGCCGGGATGAAATCCGCCGTTAAAGGTCATGACCTCCGGTTGGAATACGCCGATGCCTTTGCCGTTGTCGTCGAGCAGCGCCACCCAGTTTTCGGGCGTGTAGAAATGAACCCAGGGCCAGCCTTTCCCGTCGTTTTTCGCGACTATGCGCGTGACCGGCTGACCGGAAAACGGACGGTCGCCCAGGTAAGCAACCAGATTATACCATGCGCCGTTGGTGTAAACGGCCGGCATTTCCTGTCCGCAGGCGCGGTAGGGCGTATGATCCGTCCGTTTGTTTATGATCGTCGCCTCCAGGGTAATCACATTTTCCTCCAGCGTGTAAAGACATTCAAATTCACAGTCGCCGGGGACGCCCGCCGTGTGCGGCCACTGCATGGGGACGCAACGGACAAACATGGTTTTGGAGTCGCGTGCTTCAAACTCAATCACCTTGGAACGATTCCCGCCGGCATCGCCCGACTGAATCGGATTCCAGCCCAGCCCGGCCCAGTTCTCCGCCGGTTTTTCCCCCTCCGGGCCGATGTATGGCCAGGGGCCGCTGTAGTAAGACAGTTGAATTTGTCGTCCCCAGTCCGCGCTGTTAATCATGTTCATCCCGCCGTTGTCCCGGTCGGACAGATAGGTGACGGCGCCGCCGATACGCAGGTCGATGCCCAGTTTGATGCGGTCGTTTTCCAGATAGTGCATGGGTGAATACGCCTCCGGAGCCTCCGTTTTTGGTTGTTGCGAACAGGAGCCGCACAGCAGGACGAGTAAAAAATACAGGCTATTCTTCATATTAATATAAGTCTAAAAGAATCCGTTGTTTCAATAAATCCGGGATTGTTTCGGGTAGAATAGCGAATCCCGTCCGCATCTTCTATTTCAAACCACAGCCAGGGCGTTGCGCCGTTTTTATCGACCAGCAGGTGAGGCGGACGCAACTGTCCTTGCAATTGATAGTCCTGTGCCGCGATTTCAAAAGCGGTACGGGACGAATCCGTGTAGGCGACTTCCAAAGCAGGACGGTTCGCGGGAGACTGGTAGAAAAAATCCTCCTGCCACACCTTCTTTTCATTTCTTGCCTGCCGGTCGGAAGTACAGGCCCATGTTCCGGCGATTCCTGTCACCAAAACCATACATTTTACATAAAAGCTCTCTTTTCTCATATTCGTTTTTTTATATGGGGAATATATCATTTCCTTTTGTTTCTCCGCAGGATATAATAGGCCCTTGCAATGACAGGGGGGCACGCTTCATGTATCTTTCCCCGCCGGTTGCGGAAGGCCTTTGGACGCACGCTCTTTTTTCAGGGTGAAGCGATGTGGAAGGTCGTCGTTTTCAGGCCGGCATACCGGCCGGCGCCTTTGATGAAAAGCGTCGCCGTGCCGGGAGTCTTATTGTGGAGGTAGGCGACGGTATAGTCCACGCTGAAATCGAGTTCGACGACCGTTTCGCGGCCGTTCTTGCCGACCTTCCGGAGACTGAGTTCCGGAATCGGGTGCACCGTCTTGCCGGTGTACGGCTGCGGCGCGATCGGCGCTATATCAGCGGTGGAAATATCCGTCCGCACATGCAGGCGGCCGTAGCGTTCGCGGACGATCGTGTTGTAATGTTTCACCTGTACGTTATACACCTCGACGAAATCGGCGTAAGCCGCCGGGCCATTGATGTCAATGAGCGCGGCCATACGGTTGGTTATTTTCCGCAACGCGGCATCCGTTTCGAGGCGTGCGGCCTTGAACGTGAGGTCCGGTTTTTTGACACTTTCCTCTTCCATAGCAGCCGCATAGGTTCGGAACTGCGTGTTCAGGCGATCCAGTTCCGTGACCCAGGGGTCGAGGGCCAGCGCCTGTACGGCGGCGGCGTAACCGGGGCTGCGCAGCCCCGTCACGATGCTTTCGATGGCGGACGTCTTGGCGTCGTAGCCGGTATGGGGCAGGTCGCCGTAGGCGGAGAGCAGGTGGTACACGTGCGCCGCACAGTCGCGAACCGCAGGGTCGAAATGCTTCCGGTTACACTTGACCAGACCCCGTATGCCCCGGTAAACCCGGTTGCGGAGCCGGTCGGTTTCCGCCTTTTTGGCCGTGTAATCGCTGCGGCGGGGCCACTTGTAGAGGTGGTTCTCCTGCGCCGTCTTCAACCGGTAAGCCTCTAAAAAGTCATCGGGAATCAAGGCCCGGTACCGCTCGCACGTCGCATACGTCAGGTCGTGAAATTCAGCGTGATCGCCGTTGCTGTAACGGCGCAAGTCAGCTTTTTTGAATAGCGTGTCCATTTTGTTTGCTTTCTTGAATCTTTGAATCTGTCTTATTTCGGGAACTCTTCAGGTCTTTTAGGCCTGTTCGATCTTTCAGGTCTTTTAAGCCTCGGCGCCGTCACAACCCCGGTTCTCCCGTATTCCGGACGCTGAAAGAAAGCGCCTGTGTTTCGCGGCGTCCAATAGTCGTACACCGGATGATTAATATCGCTTCGGGCGGCATAATTGTTATTCGGGGAATTGTTGTCGGATAAATACCATCCGTTTCCACCCTAGATGGAATAGAGGTGCGCCATCAGAGCAAAACCTTTATACCTGAATGTATTGGTGAAACTCCACCGGAAATTCTCTTTGCGACTGCCCAAAATCTGGCGGTCTTGGTCGGAAGTAATGGTTCCGCTGTTGTCCAGGTCTTCCAAAATATATTCTCCCGGACGCCAGCCATTCATAATGGTTCCGTTATCCACATCTGCTTGCTGGTACATTCCCAATACTTTGTAGTTATAAATAGTTTCCAAAGACTTCCCGATAAAATAGCCGGCAGTGATTAAATCGTCTTCTTGCCCGTCGCCATCGTTATCATCGCCCAGAATGCTCACAATCTTGTTCCGGTTGAGCGAAAAGGTGAAATTGGAACTCCACTTGAAATCAGGATGATCTATATTCAACGTGTTCAGGCTGAATTCAAATCCCCGGTTTTGTATTTCACCCACATTGGAGGTAATACTGCTCATTCCGGAGGTCTTCGGAAGGGTCAGCGAAAATAACAGGTTGCTGGTTTTGGTCAGGTACAGGTCCATCGCGCCATTGATCCGGTTGTTCAGCCAGCCAAAATCCAGTCCGAGATTCAAGCCGGTAGTCGTTTCCCAGCTAAGGTCGTCCGTAGCGAGCGAGGAAATATACTGCGTCACCACATACGAAGGACTTCCGGCATAGATGTATTTGTCCGTACCGATTTTCGCCAGCGTCTGGTAGAGGCTGATGGACTGGTTGCCGTTGCTTCCGTAGGTGGCGCGGAGCGCTAAATGGTCCAAAGGGGCAACGTCTTTCATAAAGCCTTCGCGCGAGATATTCCAGTTCACGCCCATGGAAGGGAATGTTCCATATTTTTTGTTCTTGCTGAAAGCCGAATATCCGTCGCGGCGGATGGTTGCGGTGAGGGAATACCTGTTGTCGTAAGTATAGGTGCCGCGTGCCATCAACCCAAGGGATTCGGAGGCCGAACCGCCGGTTTCCACGCTTTGTGTTTTCCCGTCTTCCAGCCGGTACGTTCCCAACGTCAGATTGTCAAAATCCTGTGCACGCGCCCTTACCTGTTCCCAGGTATATTTTTCCTGCGAGAACAGGAGCGTCACATCCACGTAATGCTTCTCCTTAAAGGTGTTGCTATATTTAAGGATATGATCCCACAGCAAGTTGTACATATTAACGGCCTGTCTCCAGCCGACGCCGTTCACCGCACTCCCGGTCGTGGTATATTTGTCCCAGAACTGATTGTCGTTTTCCCAGCGCAAGGTATTGGACAGGGTAGACGTATATGTCAGTCCCTGTATCCATGGGGTTTTGACGGTAGCCGTAACAATCCCGTTCAGGTTGTTTCTCCGTTTCACGTCGTCCGTGGCCATTTGCCAAAAAGGACTGACAAATGCAGTGGTGGTCTGCGGCGCGTACAGGTATGTCCCATCTTCACTTTTCAGCGTTGCCCAGGGACTGAAATACGCCTTGGTGTTGGGAGGGGGCGTACCCGAATTGTCCCGGAAACTGTAAAAACTTTTAATCCCGATGTTCAACCAGCCGGTAATGTCGCTGTCGATATTGACCCTGCCCGACAGATACTTATACTGATCGTTGATCTCTACGCCCCGCTGGTCAATAAATGAGGTAGCAATATAATACCTGGTCCTGTCCATCCGGTTGGACACGCCGAAACTGACATTCCTGTTATAGCCGGGTTGGGTGGTAATGCTATAAGGGTCTGTCACCGTAGGGCGATGATCCGGGGTTGCATGATAGTTTTTCCGCTCCTCATCCGTCAAATAGAGGTCTATTTTGGAAGGATCCGCTTCCAGGTCGTTAGCTTCGCGAATATCCAGTACCCGTTGCAGGTAGGCGTCCGGCCCATATACTTTCAGACGCTCCAGTTCGTTGCTAAGTCCATAGTTGAGGTTGAGATTGAAGACCGGTTTCCCGTTTTTCCCGGCGCCCCGTTTGGTTTCGATCAGGATGACGCCGTTGGCGGAGCGCGAACCGTAAACAGCTACCGCGCTGGCGTCTTTCAGTACGGTAAAGTTTTCAACATCATTCGGTGAAATATCGGCCAGCGAACCGGCAAAGATAGCTCCGTCCACTACGATGAGCGGACTGTTGCCTCCCGTGGAGTTTTGTCCGCGGATCATCAGGTCGCCCACTTGTCCCGTCCGGTTGGTGCCGCCGATATTCAAGCCGGGCAATGCCCCCTTGACTTTTTCCAGGATGTTGTTGACCGGCACATCCTTGAATGTCTCCAGATTGGCGCGTGCCACTGCACCGGTCACGGCTTCCTTTCGCACATAGCCGTATCCTACCACCACGACCTCATCCAGCGCCTGAGCGTCTTCGAGCAGCGTGACTTGCTAGCTGGTACGGTTTCCGAGGGCAATATCCTGCGCGACGTATCCGATATAGGACACCCGCAGCACGGCGCCGGCGTTCGCTTCAAACGCGAATTTCCCGTCCGCATCGGTGACGGTTCCGTTGGCCGCCACGCCTTTCTCCACAATGTTTGCGCCGATCACCGGCTCGCCCGCCTGGTCAATCACCGTCCCCGTGATACGGATCCGGTTTTGCTGTAGCCCCTCCGTTTCCGGCGCAAGGCTTTCGCGGGCGTTTGTCATGCCTGCTCCCGCCGCAAAAAGGACGGCGAACAGCAGTAGCATTCTTTTTACTCTTTCGAGCGTAACATGTTTCATGCTTTCAAATAATTTTTTTTTCATACGGGGAGAAACTTGCCGCAATGGATGTTTTCATTTCCCCAAAGGGGGAGAAGATTGCCGCAAAGGATGTTTGGATTCCCCCGACGGCGAGACGGTCAT
>JAISOP010000257.1 GCA_031275525.1 Tannerella sp. | reverse complement strand
GGAACAGCCTCTTCATCCGCAGGCCTCAGCGGGGGAATGGAGAATGGATGACAATGGAAGGCGCAAAATTCATAGCGCCCCAAAAAAGAGTGAACCAAAAAAGATTTTATGGTCGTTATTAAATAAAATAATGTACATTTGTCAGCGAAATAAACTACAATAACAACAAGAGATATGATTTGGAATGAGACAATGGAATGTATGTCCCGGGGAGAATTGCATAAATTACAGTCTATCCGGTTGAAGAAGGTGGTGGAACATGTCTATCACAATGCGCCTTTCTACCGGCGAAAAATGCAGGAAATGGGCATTACACCCGATGATATCCAGTCGATTGACGACGTCGTGAAACTGCCGTTTACGACCAAGCAGGATTTGCGCGACAACTATCCTTTCGGGCTGATGGCTGTTCCCATGTCGGAAATCGTACGCCTGCAAGCCTCGTCGGGGACGACGGGCAAGCCGATCGTAGTGGGATATACACGCAGAGACTTGAGCGTGTGGTACGAGGGAGTGGCCCGCTGCCTGACAGCCTACGGAGTGACCCGGAACGACATCGTTCAGGTATCCTACGGTTACGGACTGTTTACCGGCGGACTGGGCGCCCACGGAGGCGTGGAGATGATTGGAGGAACCGTGATCCCGATGAGCAGCGGCAACACGCAGAAACAAATTCAACTGATGCACGATTTCGGCGCAAACGGACTGGCCTGTACGCCGTCGTATGCCCTGCGCCTGGCCGAAGCCATCCACGAATCGGACATGCCGATCGAGGAATTCAAGTTGCGTATCGGCGCGTTTGGCGCCGAACCGTGGACCGATAACATGCGGAAGGAACTGGAAGAAAAGTTGCGCATCAAGGCGTATGACATCTACGGGCTGACGGAAATCAGCGGTCCGGGCGTGGGCGGCGAGTGCGGATGCCAGGACGGCACGCACCTGTGGGAAGATCATTTCTATCCGGAAATCGTAGATCCCCAAACGCTGGAACCGGTAACTCCCGGCGCACCCGGAGAGTTGGTATTCACCACGCTGACAAAAGACGGTATGCCCATGCTGCGCTATCGCACGCGCGACCTGACGGCCCTGAACTACGAAAAATGCCGGTGCGGACGAACGGCCGTTCGCATGAACCGCATCCTCGGACGTAGCGACGACATGCTGATTATCCGCGGCGTAAATGTATTCCCTTCGCAAATCGAATCCGTCATTCTGGAACTGCCCGAATTTGTGCCGCATTATCTGATTATCGTGGACCGCGTGAACAACATTGATACCTTCCAGGTACACGTGGAGCTTCGTCCGGAATACTATTCCGACGAAATGAACCGGATGCTTGCCATCAAAAATAAGGTGACCGCCCGCATGCAAAGCGTACTGGGTATCCAGCCCGATATCCGGATTGTGGAACCCCGCAGTCTGGAACGCAGCCAGGGCAAAGCCAAACATGTGATCGACAATCGTAAATTCGTTTAATTGATAAATTTTAATTGTTATGTTAGTGAAACAACTGTCTATCTTTTTAGAGAACAAGCGGGGCCGCTTCACGGAAGTAGCTAAACTGCTGGGTAACGAAAACATCAACATGACGGCGTTTACCGTTTCCGAAAACTCGGATTTCGGGATTCTGCGCCTCATTGTATCGGATACGGACAAGGCGCTCCAGGTGCTTCGCGACCGCAAATATGCCGTCACCGAAGCCGACGTCATCTGCCTGCATTGCCCGAACCTGCCCGGCGCACTCGGCCGGGCGATGAACTTCATCACCGAAGCCGGCATATTCATTGAATACATGTATGCTTTTGCGGAAGGCGATTCCGCGCACGTGATTATCCGTCCGGACGACCTGGAAAAGTGTGCCGACGTATTAACGGAGAACAAATTGGAACTGATTGCAGCCAATGAATTGTATAAGTTATAATTAATTATTAACGTTATACGTGACGGCGGTTTGAACGGGATCTATTATCTTTGCCGGCTAAAATCAGGTAAATGAAAAAGATAGTATTTTTAGGAATGGTGATTCTGTGGTGTTCCTCTTGCGGCGAATACAACAGAATTTTGAAAAGTACGGATTATGAATTGAAGTATTCGTATGCCAAGAAATACTTCAACCAGAAGAAGTACACCAAATCGGCCACGTTGCTGGAAGAAGTCTATACGCTTTTCAGGGGTACGGCCTATGCCGAGGAGTCGCTGTACCTGCTGGCGCAGAGCTACTACGGGCAGAAGGATTACCAGACGGCGGCGAATTATTTCGAGACCTATTACAACACCTACCCGAAGGGCGAATATACGGAACTGGCGCGTTTCTATTCCGGCTACGGGCTATACCTTGATTCGGCCGATCCGCGCCTGGACCAGGGACAGACCTACAAGGCCATTGCGCAGCTGGAACTCTATATGGAATACTATCCCCAGAGCGAACGGGCTAAACAGGCGCAGGAAATCCTGTTTGAACTGCAGGAAAAGCTGGCCTACAAGGAACTGATAAGTACGCAGTTGTATTATAACCTGGGAACTTACATGGGTAACAACTACCGTGCCTGCGTCATCACTGCCGATAATGCACTGAAGGATTATCCGTATTCCAAGTACCGCGAAGAGTTTATTCTGCTGAAAATAAAAGCGAAATACGAACTGGCGCTGGTGAGTGTGGAAGACCGCCTGCAGGGCCGTTACCGTGATGTGGTAGATGAGTACTACAATTATGTCAATGAATTTCCGGAAGGAAAATATACCCGGCAAATCAAGAAATACTTTGATTATGCCACTAAACGAATAAGTAAAAACTATTAAATTGAAGAAAGTCTCAAATATGGATTATCGTAAGTCGAATGCATTGACCACCACGGTCACTCGCGACATGTTAAAATTGAGCAGCGATACGGGCAATATCTATGAAACCGTGATGATTATCGCTAAGCGTGCCAATCAGATTTCGTCGGAAATAAAGCATGACCTGGAGAAGAAGCTCCAGGAATTTGCCTTCTACAATGACAATCTGGAGGAAGTGTTTGAAAACAGGGAACAGATAGAAATTTCCCGTTATTATGAAAAGTTGCCCAAACCGACGCTCATTGCAGCCCAGGAATATGAAGAAGGCAAGATTTATTACCGGAACCCGTTAAAGGAAAAAACCAGTCTTTGATTGGCCTTGTTATTATGTTGACGAAAAGGCCGGTCTTTCCACAAGGCCGGCCTTTTTCATTTTAATACAGATACAACGATGATACAACGCATACAAACCATTTATTTGCTGCTGATCGCCGCAGCCATGGCTGCCGTACTGTTCCTTCCGCTAGCCACCGTGCAGGCGGGGGGCGTTATCTATACATACGACGTGCTGGGCATGCACACCACGGCGGACGCTTCCCCGGTGTTGGCCCACCCGGCATGGGCGTTGGGCGCCCTGTCGGCCCTGGTCACGGCGCTTGCACTGGTAGCCGTTTTCCTCTACCGGAACCGGATGCGCCAGATGCGCCTCTGCATCTTCAACGCCCTGCTGTTGGTCGGATTTTATGTCTTATTCGCATTTTTCCTCTGGAACCTCTCCGCGCAACCCGGTTTTCATTTCAGCCTGCGGTTTGCCCTTTCACTGCCCTTAGTCAGCCTGATTCTGGATTACTTAGCCATCCGCAGTATCGGGGCGGACGAAATGCTGGTACGTTCGCTGAACCGCCTAAGATAACGAGCGGTGCCGTAAAAGCCCTCTGCCATGCGAATCCTCAAACGCCTGTTCATCTGGAGCCGGAACCTGTTCCTGCTACTGGTTGTATCCGGCATCCTGGCGGTCGTGATTTACAAGTATGTGCCGGTCTATTACACCCCGCTGATGATTATTCGCCTGTGCGAAAAGAACGGGGCCGACGGAATCGACCACCGCTGGACGCCCATCGAACAAATCTCCCAGTCGATGATTCAGGCTGTGGTGGCCTCGGAAGACAATCTTTTTATGGAACATCACGGTTTTGACCGCCAGCAAATCCGCCGGGCCATCGACGAAACGAAGAAAGGCCGTCGCCTGCGCGGCGCCAGTACCATCTCGCAGCAGACCGCCAAAAACGTATTCCTGTGGCCGGCAAGAAGCTATTTCCGGAAGGGGCTGGAAGCCTGTTTCACTTTGCTCATCGAATGGATTTGGGGCAAAGAACGCATCATGGAAGTCTATCTCAATTCCGTGGAGCTGGGGAAAGGCATTTACGGTGTGGAAGCCGCCTCCCAGGTGTATTTCGGGAAACGGGCGCAGGAACTGACGGCGGAAGAAAGCGCCTTACTGGCCATTTCCCTCCCCGCGCCACAGAAAATGAATCCCAAGCAGGTATCGGCCTACATGCGTGGCCGGCAGCGCCGGATCCTTTCACTGATGAAAAAGATAGCCCCCGTCGATATGGGTTATCGTCACCCGAGAAACGCCCGTTAACGAACTGCTCAACCCATGAAGGAAGCCTACGATTTCCGGGATTTGGGACGGATTGCCTATGAGGAGGCGCTGGCCGTCCAGACCTCGGCCTTTGAAGCGCTGTTGAAGGCCAAGGCGCAGGGCAGGCAGGGCGAAAACAAACTGTTTTTCTGTGAACACGAGCCTGTTTTCACGCTGGGGAAGAACGGCCGGAAATCGAATCTGCTACTGCCGGAAGCGCAACTGAAGGAAAGGGGATTTGCCTTCTATCCCACCAACCGGGGAGGCGACATCACCTACCACGGGCCGGGACAAATCACCGGTTATCCGGTGTTCGACCTGGAGAGTTTTCACCTGGGTTTGCGGCAATACATTGAACTGCTGGAAGAGATTGTGATACGCTTTCTTTCGGCCTACGGACTGAAAGGCGAGCGCCTGGCCGGAGCAACCGGCGTCTGGCTGGACGCCCATACAGCCGGGGCGCGGAAAATCTGTGCCATCGGCGTAAAATGCAGCCGTTACGTGACCATGCACGGCTTCGCGCTGAATATCCAAACAGACCTGCCGGCCTATGCCTTGATTCATCCCTGCGGATTCATTGACAAGGGCGTCACCTCGCTGGACAGGGAAGTGGGAGAACCGCTCGACTTCCAAAAAACAAAAACACACCTGCGTTCGCTTTTTGCCGAAAAATTCAGTTGCAAGATCAGTCCAGAAGATAATCCTTCAGTTTCACCCGCAGGATTTTGAGCGATTGGGTGATGCGGTATTCGATCGTTTTGACGGAAACGTTCAGTTGCCTCGCAATCTGTGTATTCGACAGTTCACCGAAACGGCTCAATTCAAACGTTTCCCGGTAACTGTCGGGAAGTTCGCGGATGGACCGGTCTATTTGGTTGGACAATTCATGTACCAGGTAATAGTCAGGTTCCTCAAACCGGTCCTTCAGTTTTTCATACAACTGCCCGTGTACCTGCTCGTGATACTCTTTCCGCTTGACAGCATTCAGGCAGCGATGTTTCACGGCGGTGAAAAGGTAAGATTTCAACGAAGTTTCAATAACAATCTCTTCGTACGCCTCCCAGAGATACAGCATCAAGTCCTGGACAAGCTCTTCCGCCTCCTCATCCCGTATATACCGGGAGGCGTATTCGCAAAGCGGAGAATAATACCTGACAAAAAGTTCCTTGTACGCTTTTTCTTCACCCTGCTGTAACTGTTGGAAAAGTATCCGGTCTTCCATATCGCTTTCTCTTTTATCTGTTTTCGGCATCAAAAGTAATGATTTTCCAGTACTGAACGGCTAAATGGAACCTCTCAAAACCCTAAAATCAAAGAGAATTCAATGATTCAATGATTCAAATTTTGAATGATTGAATTTTTGAATCCGCCTTATTCAGGGAGCCTCTCAAAAACTCGAACGCGACACTACGCTCCGCAGAAAAAGAAGAGTTGGTCCGCGAATGAACGCGAATCATTTTATTCGCGTTCATTCGCGGACATTCGCGGACCGTTTTTTCTCTCTGCGGAGCGTAGCGCAGCGTTGGGGGTTCTTAGAGATTAAACGCAGAGGATGGAGTATGCTAACTTAGACAAAGCCGAAATTGATGTAAAAGAAAGCAAGATTGAAAGCCATGAAATGACACACGCTCCATTCTCTTGTTCTCTAACTTTGTGACGATTAGTTTGGTTTGAATTTGTAAAATAATGACAGCACAAAAAAACTTTATCAGGCAATTGCAGTTCATCGGCACACGCTCGTTGGCCGCACTGATGACGCTCCCCCTTTCCCTGCGGAGGACGAT
>JAISOP010000231.1 GCA_031275525.1 Tannerella sp. | reverse complement strand
CGGCAAATCGGGCGTCACCTCCTCTTTGGTACGCCGCAGCAGGAAGGGAGCGATGATTTTCCTGATCCTTGCCGCCTGCTGTTCGTCTTTCTCTTTCACGGCGGGCTGGATAAAACGTTTCCTGAAAGAGGTGTAACTGCCAAGGAGTCCTTCGTTGATGAAGTTAAATTGCGCCCACAGGTCGTCGAGCGAATTTTCGATGGGCGTACCCGTCAACGCCAGCTTCTGGACAGCCGAAAGCTGCATGACTGCCTGGTAGGACTGTGATTCCGCGTTTTTAACATACTGGCTTTCGTCGAGCGCCAATACCTGGAAGGGATAGTTGCGAAGATAGGCAATATCGTTGCGCACAGTGCCGTATGAGGTAATAATCACCTGGTAGGGTTTGAATGCCGCATGGATATCCTTTGTGCGCAGGCGGTTGTTTCCCGCGTAGATCATCGTACGCAGTTGGGGAGCAAAGCGTTTCAGTTCGTTGTACCAGTTGTGGAGCAGTGAGAGCGGCGCCACAACCAGCGAAGCCGGCAGGCACGATGGAGGCATGGCGAAGAGCGGCAGTTGGCTGCCGGGCGAAGGGTTGGTTTCCGCTTCGGCTTCCGGGGAAGCATGGATATATTGCAAAAGGGCAATGGTTTGTATGGTTTTACCCAGTCCCATGTCGTCGGCCAGGCATCCGCCGAAGCCGTGACGGTAGAGGCGTTCCAGCCAGTAGAAACCCTCGCGCTGGTAGGGGCGGAGGATCGCGGACAGGTGTGCGGGCAGGGCCGGACGGTTGGCAGGGGCTTGCAGGTAATACCCGAGCGTGTCGAGATCGCTCTCCTGCAACACCCCGCGGATGGCCAGGTCCAGCGTTTGGAGGTGCATCTTCTTCAATCTGATCCGCGTATTTTCTTCCCGGCCGAACAGGAACAGTTCCGTGTACTTTTCAAACCACTCGCCGGGGAGCATAAAGACGGACTGGTCCGGCAGGATAAATTCCCTTTTCCCACTCAGGATATGTTTGCGGAAGTGGCAGAGCGGGAATTGGTAGCGGCCGACGGCGACCGTCAGGTTCACGTCAAACCAGTCGGGTTTCTCTTCGTAAGAGACCTGCATGGAAACCGCGCCGGTGAAATACGTCACCTCCTGTTGCGGTTCAACCATGAAATCCCGGCTCAGCAGGTCCTGCTTCCGGCCCAGCCATTCGAGCAGACGGTAGGAATCGGATGCGTCTTGCACATAAAAATGATGCGTGCCCTTCCGCGTCAATCCTTCGCGTAGCAGCCTGTCGGCCATGCCGGTCTCCCAGTCCATATCTCGTGCGTAACGGCAAATGACCGGCGAGCCGTTTTCCTTCTCCACCTTGACCGTGACACGTTCCGGACTGTCGGGATAAAACCGGTCGTCGCCGTAGCGGAACGAAAGAACCAGCATCAGGTTCATATCCAAATCCATTTCCAGCGAGAGACAGGCTTTTTGGGCCGGTTGCTGCTTGCGGACGGGAATCCCTTCGACGAGCGCCTCATACTCTGCCAGCATCTTGCATACGAAGGTTCTCAGGTAGGCCTCTTCGGAATGCGGCGGAACCCGCACGCAGTCCTTTGTGAAAAACGGTACAAGCCTTTTCGCATCAATTGCTTCGAGGCTATGCACCGTTCGATCGGTCAGGAGGAGGCCCGGCTTTTCGGAGATGATCGCGTTGCGCTTGCCGTTCAGGTGAATCGCTTTACCGTCGTTGGTGAGTGAGATCGAATAGCGCAGGCCGCCGGAATCTTTTACGAAACGGAAAACGCAGCGTGTCGGCGAGGGAAGCAGGATGATACGGTCATGTTCGTAGAGCATGATGCCGGACAATTCTTTGCGGATGAAGAGCGGAATGTTGGTTTGACGTATGATGTCCGCTATCTGGCGGTTTGCCGTTTCGATACGCGGCCGGATAATGCGCTCGAGCAGGCTGATGGACATTTCTTTTTTGAAGGCGGCCGTCGATTGTGTTTTGGAATAGGCCTTCATCAGTTCGCGGTCGGAAATCTCGTTGACCAGCGAGATCAGCCGGAGTAGTTCGACCGGCGTACCGCACTTTTCCTCTTCCGCCCGGTTCGGAACGCCTAATATTTGCAGGCATTTCACCCTGCCGGGACAAACTGACGCCGAATACACGTTAAATTTCCATCCGAAAAGGCTGTGTTCGGAAAGAGTAACAATCAGTATATCTGTTTTCATTGAAGATAAAAATAGGAGCAAACGCGACGGCAAAGGTAGGCATTTTCGGGCTTTGTGCATTCAGGGAAGAGAGCGAAGCTCTTAGGGATTTTAGGGATTTTAGGCCTCGGGGGAACCGAACTACACAGAAGCGGTCATGCACAAAACCATACGGTATAAAAGAAGAGGGTCGCGGAGCAGCGCCTGCGGCGCGGGGGGATGGCGCCGTTTGCTCCCTTCACCGGACAGGCTCGTGTCTTTTTCATCCCGTAAACTTAATGACTCCCTTTCGTTGCCTGGGAAAATCCCCGTTATTCTCCTCCTTTTGGAAATTATCCAGTACATTTGCAGGAGAATTTTAATTGAAAGACTGATGAATGATACTTATGTCATCAACCGGGCAGCCGACAACATCCGAATACTGGCTGCCTCGATGGTTGAAAAAGCGAAATCGGGTCACCCGGGCGGAGCTATGGGTGGCGCCGATTTTATTAATGTGCTTTATGCAGAGATCCTGAACTACCATCCCGACAAGCCGGACTATCCTTTCCGTGACCGGTTTTTCCTTGACCCGGGACACATGTCGCCCATGCTCTATTCCGTCCTTTCGCTGGCCGGACTGGTGCCGGTGGAGGAACTGGAGAATTTCCGCCAGTGGGGTAGCTTGACGCCGGGACATCCGGAACTGGATTTGCAGCACGGGATCGAAAACACCTCCGGCCCGCTCGGTCAGGGACATGCTATGGGGCTGGGCGCCGCCATTGCCGAACGGTTCCTCGTGGCCCGCTTCGGCGAATGGATGGCGCACAAGACTTATGTTTACATCTCCGACGGCGGCATTCAGGAAGAAATCTCGCAGGGCGTCGGACGCATCGCCGGCCATCTGGGACTGCACAACCTGATTATGTATTACGATGCCAACAACGTCCAGCTTTCGACCAAGGTAGAGGAGGTGGACTCGGAAGACGTGGCGACCAAATACAGGGCGTGGGACTGGCATGTGATCGAGGTGGACGGCAGTTCGTCCGTAGAAATCCGTCAGGCGCTGTACGCGGCCAATGACGAGAAACAGCGCCCGACCCTGATCATCGGTCATACGACGATGGGCAAAGGCGCCGTCAATGCCGCCGGCGAGCTGTTTGAAGACCAGGTCTCCACACACGGGCAGCCGCTGTCCGCTGCCGGCGCCGACTTCGCTGCGACCCTGCGTAACCTGGGAGGTCAACCGGATGATCCGTTTGCTATTTTCCCCGATGTGCAGGCGCTCTACGCTCAACGCCGGGAAGCCCTGTTGCAATGGTACGCCCAGCGCTCGGCAACGGAAAAGCAATGGCGTGCCACTTATCCCGGATTGTCCGCCAAGCTGGACGCCTTCCTGAGCGGCGATGCCCCGCAGATCGACTATGCCGCCATCCCTATGAAAGAAAACGTGGCTACGCGTGCTGCTTCGGCAACCGTCCTGGGCGTCTTCGCCGAAAAGATTGAAAACATGATTGTCGCCTCGGCCGATTTGAGTAACTCGGACAAAACCGACGGCTTCCTGAAGAAAACGAAAGCCTTTGCGAAGGGTAATTTTAGCGGACAGTTCCTGCAAGCCGGCGTATGCGAACTGACGATGGCTTGCATCATGAACGGAATGGCCCTGCATGGCGGCGTCATTCCCGCCTGCGGAACCTTCTTCGTCTTTTCGGACTACATGAAACCGGCTGCGCGATTGGCGGCCCTGATGCGCCTGCACGTGATCTACATCTGGACGCACGACTCTTTCCGCGTCGGCGAAGACGGTCCAACCCACCAGCCGGTTGAACACGAGGCGCAAATCCGCCTGCTCGAACACCTGCACAACCACCGGGGCGAACGTTCGACCCTCGTTCTGCGTCCGGCCGACGGCGCCGAAACGGTGGCCGCATGGAAGGTGGCCGTCGAAAGCAAACGCCCCGTTGCGCTGATTCTCTCCCGACAGAATATCAACGACCTGCCGGCTGCCACGGGCGACCGCCGTAGCGAAGCCTTCCGGTTGGAGAAAGGCGCCTATGTGGTGGCCGACTGCGAAGGCACGCCGGATGCGGTGCTGCTGGCCAGCGGTTCGGAAGTGGCTACGCTGGTCGAGGGAGCCAAACTGCTGGCAGCCGACGGTATCCATACGCGCATTGTCTCCGTTCCTTCGGAAGGCTTGTTCCTGGACCAGCCCGAAGCCTACCGACAGCAGGTGTTGCCGCAGGGCATCGTCCGCTATGGACTGACCTCCGGCCTGCCGGTCACCCTGGGCGGACTGGTCGGCGACAATGGCTATGTGCACGGCATGACGCACTTCGGTTATTCCGCGCCCTACAAAGTCCTGGACCAAAAGTTCGGCTTTACAGGCGAAAACGTCTATGCACAAGTCAAAAAACTAACCGGAAAATAAACGCAGGGAAACGGGTAAGGCCTCAAGCCTTGCCCGTTTTCCGTTCAGGAGGAATGAGCGAGATGAAAACAATTGGCCTGGCAAGCGATCATGCAGGATTTGAATTGAAACAGCAGGTGAAGGCATACCTGGAAACAAACCGTTATGCGTACCAAGACTTCGGTACGTTTACGGGCGATAGCTGCGACTATCCGGACTATGCTCATCCGCTGGCGGAGGCGGTAGAGGCCGGAAGGGTCGAGGCCGGCATTGCACTGTGCGGTTCGGGCAACGGGATCAGCATGACGCTGAACAAGCATCAGGGTATCCGTGCCGCCCTCTGCTGGAACAGGGAACTGGCGACTTTGTCGCGCGAACATAACGACGCGAATGTGCTGGTACTGCCGGCGCGTTTCGTCGATCGGCACACGACCGAAGATATTCTGGATGCCTTCTTATCGACGGCCTTTCTCGGTGGACGACATCAGAAACGAATAGACAAAATACCGAAATTCAATCATTCAAAGATTCAATAATTCAAAGATTCAAGGATTCAAAAGGCTCGTTTTTGACTCTTTACCTCTCCCCCCTAACCCCCTCTCCACAAGGAGAGGGGGGGGGCGGCGGAAAGGTCTGCTTTTGAATCCTTGAATCTTTGAATCTTGTCGGCTATGGCTGTTTTTCCGTCAGGTACTGCCAGAAACGGACAGGCATGTGTTGGCGTTGCAGGCGGGGATTGAGGCGCTCTTTGATGGTCAATGCCTTGAAATAACCTTTCCAGAGTTCTTGAAACAGTTTTTCGTCCGCGGCCATTAGCGACTCGTCCAGTTTGCCGCTAATCAAATGGTCGACCTCCCCGGTGAGGGCGATTTCGCGGGGAAGATGTAAATCGTAGTAGTAACCGTATTTTCGCCGCAGGTCATAAATGACCCACTGCCGGTCGGCGAACCGGTCGGCAAAATGGGCGACCGTCAGCGGCAGCACATTGTATTGCGGACGTGCGGGCGCAAAGAAAATACCGTCCGCCGCCTTCTGGAAACGGAGAAACTGCTCCAGGTAATGCGCCTCGTGAGACACTTTCCGGGCGATCTGCTTCACCTCCAACACGTCGGCGTCGCCAAAGTTCAGGAAAACAGATGGCCCCTGGTCGAACGCTTTGCGGATGTAACGGAACAGCAACTCGTCGCTGCCTTCCTGTTCCGACAGCCAGACGTGCATTAGCATGTTATAGGCTTCGCGCGGCAATTTCTGCTGCAAGGCCGTCTGGACACGCCCGGCACAGTCTTCCCGGGTGACGACCTCATGCGTTTCGTCCGTAAACAGGGGCGCCGTTGCGCCCGTCTTCAGCAGCCGGTCCGGGAACGTCCTACGGCTGTAGGCGTCGAAAACGACCGTCAGCAGCCCCTCGAAGGTTCGGTCATAGAAAAATACCGTCATACCGGGTCGGTTAGGTGGGTTGGGTACCGGGGACGAGTTTGTACATCCGGTCGGAGGGACGGATACGGCTGCCGGTGCGGAGGGAGAAGCGTTCGCCTTTCGCTGCCCGGGCGACGGGGCGCAGGTTGACGCGGATTTCCTCTACGTTCAGGAACAGGGCGCCGGTGGTGGGACCGGTAATCAGGATTTCGTCGCCGGTGCATAACGAACCGCTTTCCATCTCAAACTCGGCCACTCCTATCCTGTCAAAATAGTTGATTCCTTTGGCGATGTACTCTTTCCGCTGGGTGGCGTGGGAACCGTAACGGCTGCTCCATTCGCCCAGGCGCTGTCCGAGGTAGTACCCGTCCCAGAAGCCGCGGTTGAACACGCTTGCCAGGCGTTTGTCCCAGGCGGCAATCTTCTCTTCGTCGTAAACGCCGTCGCAGCAGGCGCGGATGGCTTCGCTGTAGCAGGAGGTCACGACACGTACATATTCCGGCCCGCGTGCCCGTCCTTCGATTTTGAACACGCGCACGCCGGCATCCATCATTTTGTTTATGAAATGAATGGTCTTCAAATCCTTGGGCGACATGATATACTGGTTTTCCAGGTCGAGTTCGACGTTCGATTCCCGGTCCCGCACGGTATATCCCCGGCGGCACAGTTGCATGCACGAGCCGCGGTTGGCCGAGTAATTCATCTCGTGCAGGCTGAGGTAACATTTCCCCGAAACGGCCATGCAGAGGGCGCCGTGGCAGAACATCTCAATCCGCACCGGTTCACCTTTCGGGCCTTTGATTTGCTGTGCTTCAATTGCGTCGTAGATGGCTTTGGTCTGTTCGAGATTCAGTTCGCGTGCCAGTACGGCGACGTCGGCAAAACGGGCGTAGAATTTCAGCGCCTCGATATTGGAGAGGTTCAGTTGTGTGGAGAGGTGTACTTCCAGCCCGATGTGGGCGGCATATTCCATTGCCGCCACGTCGGCCGCAATGATGGCGTCAACGCCGTGGAACTTGGCTGCCTCGGCCAGGTCGCGCATCAGCGGGAGGTCTTCGTCATACATCACCGTGTTGAGGGCAAGGTAGCTCCTGAGACCGTGTTCGCGACAGAGGGAGACAATCCGCGGCAAATCGCCGGTCGTGAAATGGTTCGACGAATGTGCACGCATGTTCAACTTTTCGACGCCGAAATAAACAGACCCGGCGCCGCCCTGGATGGCGGCCGCCAAACACTCGTAGGACCCGACCGGCGCCATGATTTCGTAGGAAGACAACGTATTCATTGCTATTTTTCTGCAAAGATAAGGAAATATGGGGTGCACGGCGGGCCGTCCAATCATTCAAAGATTCAAGGATTCGCTGACGGGGCGGGCTTTTGATACATCCCCGGCGTATAACGGGAGGCGTACACGATGTTTCCCATCATGGTCGCCCTTCGGATTCCATCATGGTCGCCCCTCGGATTCCACCGTGGTCGCCCTTCGGATTCCATCGTGGTCGCCCCTCGGATTCCATCATGGTCGCCCCTCGGATTCCATCGTGGTCGCCCTTCGGATTCCATCGTGGTCCCCCCTCGGAGAATAATTCAAAGATTCAAGGATTCAAAGGGTTCAATGATTATGGCATTTGCTCCGGCTCCGCAGGGCTTTAGCTCAATGCTCCCCTTTTTGCCGTCTGCTTTCGCTGACGGGGCGGACTTTGGACACATCCCCGGCGTACAACGGAGCTTGTACACGGTGTACAAACTCCGTTGTACATGGTGTACAAGCTCCCTTGTACACGGCGTACAACGGGAGGCGTACACGGTGTACGGCTGGAGGCGTACACGAGGGTGTGTCCAAAGCCCGCCCGCCGTTTGCTTTCGCTGACGGGGCGGGCTTTGGACACACCCTCTTATTGGAAAATGAGGGCGTATGCGATACGCCCCTACTGTCCTGCACTCCCTTTGTTTATCCGCGCTGTAAGTTGAACAGGAATTCCAGTCCGCCGCCGCTTCTGTTCTTGGCCACGATGGTGCCCCGGTGGAGGGCGACGGCGTTTTTCACGATCGAGAGTCCCAGTCCCGAACCGCCCGTATCCCGGGTGCGGCCCTCGCTGATGCGGTAAAAACGCTCGAAGATGCGGTTCAGGTGCTGTTCGGGGATGCCTGCCCCGTTGTCGGAGTAGGAGAAGTAATGGAAGTTGGGGTCTTCACCGTACCGGCAGATGAGGATCCGGATACCGGTACCGGCATACCGGATGACGTTGTCGGTCAGGTTCCTGAAAATGGAGTATAACAGGTTCCCGTTGCCTTTTACGGCCACCTCCGCGGCCACGTCCCAGTCCATCCGGATGTTTTTTTCCTGTAAGGGTATTTCCAGGTCGTTCTTCAGGTTGTGGAGCAGGTTCGCAATCCGGATGCTTTCCGACTTGAAGGAGTGGGGCGCTTCTTCCATCCGGGTGACCAGGCTCATGTCGCGAATCAGTTCCGAGAGGGTCAGCGCCTGGCGGTAGGCGCTCCGGATGAAGTAATCCTTTTTTTCC
Source organism: Tannerella sp. (assembly GCA_031275525.1). Taxonomy (GTDB): domain Bacteria; phylum Bacteroidota; class Bacteroidia; order Bacteroidales; family Tannerellaceae; genus Tannerella. Next base: position 2,251 of record JAISOP010000231.1, on the reverse strand, counting down.
GGGTCCAGCCGGTGTTCCAGGATTGTTTCCAGGCAACCACGGATGCCGGTGACCGGCGTGCGAAGCTCGTGCGTGATGTTGCCCGTCATTTCCTGCTTGAGGCGGCGGGTTTTTTCCATCCGGGTAATGTCGTTGATGATGATTTCAAAACTTTGGTCGTCGAAGGTGTTGACCCTGACGGCGAAGTTTTTCCCGTGGCGCTCGATCCGGGTTTCAAAGTAATGGTCCCGGGCTTGGTGGTTGGCCAGGAAAGCGCGGACTTTCCCGAAGGAAGCGTCGGTAAGGACGGTGGCCGGGTTGCTGTCTGCCCACTCGGTGATCACATTCAGGTACTGGACAAACAGCCCGTTGTAGAACTCGACCGAGCGGCTGGCAGAGAAAAAACATAGTCCTTCTTCCGAACTGTGTACGTGTTGCAGCAGTTTTTCGCGTTCGAGCGCGATTTCCTTTTTGCTTTCCTTCAATTGTTGGTAGTTTTCCGCAATTTTCGAGCCGATTTCCCCCAGTTCGTCGTTGGGGAAGGGGGCGTGGTTTTTGCCCTCTTCGCTGTTCTCCATGAACAGGGCAAAGTCGCGGAGCTGCCGGATGGATTTCCCGAACCGTCCGGCTACCAGGTGGATGAGTATCAACATGCCGGTGAAGAGCATCAGCAGGTAGGCCAGGAAAAGGGGGTCGGGCTTCAGGAAGTTCCGCATCCCGACGTCGTAGGGTAGGGCCACGCGGAGGTAGCGGCTGCCGGATCGCCTGGCATAGTAGAGGTATTCCGTTTGGTTGGAAGCCGAAACGCGGATGTGGCTGCCTTTGCCTCTCCTGGCGGCCGCCCTTATTTCGGGACGGTCGGCATGGTTTTCCATCCGGGCGGTTTGCCGCAGGGTGTTGTCATACAGGACCCACCCCTGGGGGTCGATGATTGTGAGGCGGAGGTTGGCGGGGAAGAGTTTCAGCAGGCTGTCCGGGATCGAGGGGTCGAAGCGTTCTGCCAGGGCAGCGTCCACGAGGTGGGCACAGACGTCGAGTTTCTCTTCCAGCGCCTCGGTTTTGTATTTCCTTTCGCTTAGCCGGCCAACCAGGAAGTTGCCCGCGGCAAAAAGGGTGAAGATGACCAGGAAATAGAGGAAGATTTTTTGCCGGTAACTGGTCCTCATTCTCTTGAAACGTTGAACCGGTAACCGAAACCGGCCCGGTTGGCAATCAGGGAGGCTCGGTTTCCCAGTTTCTTTCGTATGCGTGTGATGTGGACGTCCACCGTTCGTTCCGTGATGAAGGGCGAGTCTTTCCAGACGCTGTCGATGATTTCTTCCCGGGCGTAAACCCGGTCGGGATGCCCGGAGAGCATGACGAGCAGTTCAAATTCGGTTTTGGTGAGCGGGATTTTTTCGCTTCCGATGACCAGTTCCTTCAGTTCCAAATCAATGATCACATCGCCGTAAACGAGTTTCCGTTCCGGCGGCTCGGCCGTGCCCGTCCTCCGCAGCACGGCGTTGACGCGGGCGATCACTTCCCGGATCGAAAAGGGCTTGGAAATATAGTCGTCGCCGCCGGCAGAGAATCCGGTCAGCATGTCGGTTTCCGTATCCCTGGCGGTGAGGAAGATGATGGGCACGCCGTTCTTTTTTTGCCGCAGGGTTTCGGCCAGTTTGTAGCCCGACATGCCGCCCAGCATCACGTCGAGGAGGAGGAGCGAATGATCGGGCGAGAGTTTCTTCAGGGCCTCTTCCGCCGAATGGGCACAGGTGATCCCGTAGCCTTCGTTGCCCAGGTTGAACTCCAGGATTTCGCAAATCACCGGTTCGTCGTCCACCACCAGGATCCGGGCCGCTTGGGGAGGCTTTGCCCCGTGCCTTATTTCTTCCTTGAGGGTCTGTAATTCTTTTCCCGTATGTTTCATATTCAATTGTTTCTCATGCAAAAGTAAAACAGGATTGTGACGGAACGGAAACAGGAATGTTACGATTCGGTTAAGCCTGGGGCCTGGGGAGGGAAGGGGCCATTATCCTGCCACGAATCTTTACCTCTCCCCCTAACCCCCTCTCCACAAGAGAGGGGGAAGTGCATCGGCGGAAGGGTCTGTTTTTTGAATCCTTGAATCTTTGAATCTTTGAATCCTTTGAATCCTTTCAGCATCCCAGTACGGTTACTTGGCTGGTTTCATCGACGGTCCACGAAATCCTTTCGTCCCACGACAGCTCCCTGGCTGTGGGCCGGCGGTCGAAGATCACCAGGTAAGCAGGCGCCGAGGCGTCTATTTTGT
>JAISOP010000142.1 GCA_031275525.1 Tannerella sp. | reverse complement strand
AACGGCACCGTTCCTAATGCATGAACGGCGCCGTTCCTAATGCATGAACGTTGACGTTCCTAATGCATGAACGGCGGCGTTCCTAATGCATGAACGGCGACGTTCCTAATGGCGTTCTGAATTACAGGTGTTTACGGTTACTGCACCGTCAATGTGAAATCGCTGCGTACCTCCCGCAACTTTTCATTCTCCATTCTCCATTCTCCATTCTTCACGCTGCTCCCTTCCCGTTGCCGACGCCCCTCAAGTTGAGCACAAACACCTACTGCAAAACTAAGGCTTGCGATGGAGGCAAAAGCGGAGTTTACTGAAGTAAATGAACATTTTGCGAAACTTTTCTACCTTTGTCCCTGATTTCAAAATAAAAGACAGGATGATATGTGCGATAATACAAGGCCCTATCCTGTGAACGGGAAAAAAAGCGCAGTGAAGCCCATCCGGAAAAATAGATTTCACTTTTATGTCTGACAAAACTCTTTACTTGACCCTGGCGACGCCGGGACACAAGGTACATGGCAGGGGCGGCCGTCAACGCTCCCTGGCTCCCTTTTTGATGATCCTGTCCGGGCTTTTGTGCCTTGGGCGTTTGCCGGCGCAGACCTCGCTGGACAGCGTGCAGATGATTGAGGAAGTGACCGTGACGGCTACCCTGCACAGGGAAATCATCCCGCCGCAGAAGCTTTCGGGTGAAAAACTGGAAAGGCTTAGCAGTTTCTCCGTGGCCGACGCTATCCGCTATTTCTCCGGCGTGCAGATGAAGGACTACGGCGGCGTGGGCGGGCTGAAGACGGTGGACGTCCGCAGCATGGGAACCAATCACCTGGGCGTCTTCTACGACGGTATCCAACTGGGCAATGCCCAGAACGGACAGGTGGACCTGGGCAAGTTTTCGCTGGATAATATAGAGGAAATCTCGCTCTATAACGGACAGAAAAGCGAGATTTTTCAGTCGGCCAAAGACTTTGGTTCGGCTGGCGTGATCTACCTGCGCACCCGCCGACCGCAGTTTGCCGAAGGACGGAGGACCAACCTCAAGGCCTTCTTCCGTACCGGTTCGTTTGACCTGGCCAATCCCTCCCTGCTCTGGGAACAGAAACTGAGCGAACAGGTCGCCTCCTCGCTCAACGTCGAATATATCTATTCCTCCGGCAAATACCCGTTCCGCTACCGGCGGGTGTTTCAGGACGGGACGGTGGCCTGGGACACGACGGCTGTCCGACGCAACGGCGACATCCATTCCCTCCGGCTCGAAGGCGGACTGAACGGCTACACCCCCCGCGGCAAATGGAACCTCAAAGGCTACTTCTATGACTCGGAGCGAGGCATCCCCGGCGCCATCGTGAACAATGTGTGGAAACGTTCGCAGCGGCAGTGGGACAGGAACTTCTTCGTGCAGGGCAGTTTCCGGGAACAGTTATCCGGCGACTGCGAAGCGCTGGTAAACCTGAAATATGCCGACGACCGGATGCGCTACCTCAATCCCGACACCACGCTGATGTATATCGACAACTCCTTCCGCCAGCAGGAGTTTTACGCCTCGGTGGCGGGCAAGTACACCCTCCGGCCGCAGTGGGACGTCAGCCTGGCAGTCGATTACCAGTGGAACACGCTCCGGGCCACCTTGCGGGATTTCGTCTATCCGGAACGCAACACCCTGCTGGCCGCCCTGGCCACAGCCTTTGAATGGCGGCGCTTCAGGGGCCAGGCCAGCTTGCTGGCAACGTATGTCTTCGAAAGCGTGACGCGCACCCGCGGCAACGGCAGTTCACCGACCGGACGGCAGGAATACACGCCGGCCCTCTTCCTCGCCTGGCGTCCCTCCCCCTCGCCCGCGTTCAGCGTGCAGGCGTTTTACAAGCGGATTTTCCGGATGCCGACCTTCAACGACCTCTACTATACCGACGTGGGAAACATCTCCCTCCGGCCCGAATTTACGGTGCAGTACGACCTCGGATGCCGCTACGTCCGGGAATACGGGTCTGGCCTTCTCCGGCAGATCGAGGTGAAGCTGGACGCCTACTACAACGAAGTGACGGACAAGATCGTGGCCATTCCCAAAGGCAACGGGCAATACCGCTGGATGATGATGAATCTCGGCTACGTGGAAATCCGCGGCGCAGACCTCTCGGCACAGGCCGGCTGGCAACTGCCGCAGGACCTCCGCCTGCAAACCGGCCTGACCTATACCTTCCAGCGGGCGCAGGATTTCAGCGACCCGACCGACAACGACCCCCGCGCCGGGACCTACGGCGGACAAATCGCCTACATCCCGTGGCATAACGTTTCGGCCATCCTGAACGCGCAACGGCGGTCGTGGGACCTGAACTACAGCTTCCTCTACGTCGGCGAACGCTACCACCATTCTTCCAACATCCGCGAGAACCACGAACAGCCCTGGTACACGCACGACCTGACCTTGGGCAGGGAATGGACCTTCCGGGCAATGAAATTCAAGCTCTCGGCAGAGGTGAACAACCTCCTCAACCAGCAATACGACGTCGTGCTGAACTACCCGATGCCGGGAAGAAACTATAAACTGATTCTCAAAATAGAGCTATGAAAAGAAGGGAACCGCTAAAAACTCCCAGCGCTACGCTTCGCTCCGCAAAGAAAGAAAAATTGGTCCGCGAATGTCCGCGAATATCCGCGAATCATTTATTCGCGTACATTCGCGTGCATTCGCGGACCTTTTCTTTTCTTTTTTTTCTGCGGAGCGAAGCGTAGCTTAGCGCTGGGGAGGGTTAGAGGTTCCCTAAAGCTATTTCAGGACAAGACATATCGTTTATTTCGCATTGCCGGATAAATGTTCGTCGAAATAGCGGGTAATTTTTTCGTACAGGTGCGGTCGGTCTTTACCGGTGACGTTGTGTTTGTGGCGTGGGTAAACGAAGTAGTCGGGGAAGGCGCCGGCGTTGACACAGGCATCCAGAAACAGCAGGCTGTGTTGTTGGACGACGACGGGGTCGATGTCGCCGTGAATCAGTAGCAGACGGCCTGTCAGATTCCCGGCCTTCCCGCACAGGTTCGTCATTTCGTAGCCTTCGGGATTTTCCTTCGGATGGTCCATGTAGCGTTCGCCGTACATGATTTCGTAGTGCGACCAGTCGATCACCGGGCCGCCGGCCACCCCCACCTTGAAGACCTCCGGATGAGTCAGCATGAGGTTCGTCGTCATGAAGCCGCCGTAGCTCCAGCCGTGGACGCCAAGCCGGTCACCGTCCACATAGGGCAGCGATTTCAGGAATTCCACGCCTTTCAACTGGTCTTCCATCTCGCAGACGCCTAATTGCCGGTGAATCACGCTCTCAAACGCAAAGCCCCGGTCAGCGGAACCGCGTCCGTCGATGGTAAACACCACGTATCCGCGCAGGGCCATGTAGAGGTCCCAGCCGCCGACGCCGTTCATCCATCCGCCGGTCACCAGCCGGGCGTGAGGGCCTCCGTAAACGTAAACAATGGCCGGATGCCTGCGGGTGGAGTCGAGGCGGGGTGGCGTAGTCAGCCGGTAGTAGAGAGTTGTTTTCCCGTCAGCCGCCGTCAACGTTCCGGTGGTGACCTTGGGCATCTCGTATCCCTTGAAGGGGTTGGGAGCGGCGAGGAGCGACTTCAGCGTTTTATGGTCTTTGAGGCGGAGGATGTCAATGTTACGCGGCGTGCCGGGCGCGGCCGTCTGGTCGATGGCGTAGCGCCTCGAGGGGCTGAGGGACACTTGGTGAACGCCGGGAGCGGGGTTGATGCAAGTGCAAACGCCGGTTTTGAGGTTGAGTTGCCAGGTATGGATTTCGAGCGGGTTTCCCTCGCCCGCCGCATCGCCCGTGCAGGGCGCCGTGGCGGAGAAGAAGAGGTTGGCGCCTTTTTCGTCGAAGCCGAGCGCCTCGGTGACGACCCATTTTCCCGCAGTGAGTTGTTTCAATAATTTCCCGTGAATGTCATAAAGGTAGAGGTGATTGTATCCGTCGCGCCGGCTTTGCCAGATAAAGCGCGTGGGGTTTCCGGGCAAAAAGAGCACGGGATGCAGCGGCTCTACGTACTTTTCGTTGTGTTCGATAAAGAGTTCGGCCTCCTTCTCACCCGTCAGGGCTTGGTAGCGTACCAGGCGGCATTCGTTCTGTTCGCGGTTCAGTTCGGCGATGTAGATACTCGTTTCGTCGGGACTCCAGGCAATGTTGGTCAGGTATTTTTCCTTCGGGAGGCCCGTTTTCAGCCATGTAACCCGTCCGCCGGCCAAATGATAGACGCCGACTGTCACCTCATGGCTTTTCATCCCGGCCATCGGATACTTGAACGGCTCCGCTTTCGCCACTCGCGCGTGAATATTGACCAGCGGATAATCCGTAACCATCCGTTCGTCCATCCGGTAGAAGGCCAGCGCCGTCCCCTTCGGCGACCAGAACAGCCCCTTGCGGATGCCGAATTCGTTCTGGTGGACGGAGGCGCCGCAAACGATTCCCTCCTCCGTTTCGTTGGTCACAGGGAAGAGGCGTTTGTCGTCCGTGAGCGCCCACACGTTGTTTTTCTCCGTAAAGGCCAGGTATCCGTTCGCTTCACAGAACTCGAAGTTTTTCCATTCCGGCTCCAGCGTATAGGCGGCGGTGACGACCCCGGGGGCTTGCGGATCACGAACTGCCCGGCTGTCGAGGTGAATCCGGTAGTTTTTGTAATGGAACGCCAGCACGCCGGGCTGCTTCGGGAAAGGGACGGAGAAGTCGGGCAACTGGCTGGTGGACGGGTATCCGGCCGCTTCCAACGCCCGGTTCAACTGTTCGAGGGTCAGCGCCACCTGTTCG
>JAISOP010000119.1 GCA_031275525.1 Tannerella sp. | reverse complement strand
TGAACAGTCCCCGGTTTATTGCGTCAACGATATAGGATTTGAATGTACTGTGACGTTTATACAGCGACGGCTGCGATTTGATTGTTTGACGTAGAAACAGGTCGAAGTCGGCGATATTTTCGTAAGTGAGGTCTGAAAACGTCTTTATCTTTCCAAACTGTTCGATTTGCCGGATAAGAGTGCCGTGATTATTCAGCGCCGAACCGGAAGGGTTGCGTTTGCTTAATGATTCGCGCATGAACTCAACGACGGAATAAGTATTGGTTTCATGCCGGTTCCGGTTTTTCACGTCGTCGAGCGATTTGCACTTGTCGGATAAAACAAACGCTTCCACCTCCCGGAACATGCGCGTAACCTGGCCGGTTACGAGCGCGGCATTGGCGTGATTCTTGCAGGTGAACCCGTTTTTGCCGGAAAACTGGTTTTTGTGCAGTCGAACTCCGGTAGAAATGAGTTTACGCCTGTTCGTGCCGGTGATCCGGACTTCAATTTGCAAAAGCCCTTTTTTTGTGTCGTTGTTCGCCTCTTTTTTCCGGTCGAATACGTATCTTAATTGAATGTTATCCATATAATCAAGCTGTTTTCCGGCAAAGGCATGAAATTTCGCACCAAATTTCGCACTTTTGGCCGATTCGGTGCGAAAAAAATGCGATTTCTGCGAAAAATGTCACTTTTTGCACAGCGTGAAAATGGACAAAACCCTGTGATAATGAAGAAAGCCGCTGATATGGCGGATTTTATTCGTATTCCTCGGTTGATCCTGATTGCTGTTTTTGAATTAAGGACACTGCTTAACATGGATACACCTAACTCGGTGGAACCGAACTGCACAGAACCGGTCATGCACAAAACCATACCGTGCACAGTATAAATGACACAAAGGTTGCACAAAGGGGATTCATGCGAGCGTTATCCCTTTGTGTAGCCTTTGTGTCCGTTGTGCCTTGGTGGTTAAATAAAATGCGGTCGAGTAAAGCCTCTGCGGTTAAAGCGCCGGGCGATTGGTTTTTACTCTATGTCCACCTTGTAAACCGCCCGGCGGCCTTCGAAGTCGGAGGTGAAGATGACGGCGCTGGCGGCATGGTTGAAGACGGGATGAGGATGCACTTCCTGGCATGTCCAGCTGGAGCGGTGGCGGCAGAGCGGTTTCACTTCCACCGTTTTCTTTTCCCAGTCGGGCATGAAGAGGGATATCCATTCGCCGCCCCAGCTTGCCTTTTCGCCGGGCAGGACGAAGTGTCCGTCGGAAACCAGCATGTGGCCGTTGCTCACGGAGAAGTGACCGTATTTTTTGCACTCCGGCGGCAACGGTATTTCGGTGATGGTGTATCGGGTGGCGTCGTGGGGGTCGTCAAAGACGATGCGCCCGATGTAGCGGGTGCCGTCGGTGTAGTCGCCGTGATAGATGAGGTGGCCGGTTTCCCGTTCCCAGGTTTCGTGGACGACGCCGTCTTTGCGGCTTCGTCCCTCGCCTTCGGTGCGCAGCCGGATGTGCTGCCGCCCGTCGAAGATCCACATCCGGCGGATGCCCTGGTCGGAGGCCCATTCGTGGTTGTAGAGGATGAGGCGGTCGTCGACGGGACTGAACTGGACATGGTCTACGTAGGCGCCGTGGACGACTTCGTCGAGGAGCAGGTCGCCGTTATCGGTATCGTAGACCAGCAGGCGGGAAGAGATGTTCATCTCGCGGGCCGCCCGGTCGAAGTTGGAGCCGGCGTCAAACATCCGGTCTTCGACGGTGCTCATGACCAGCTTGGTGCCCTGTTCGTTGACGTGGCACTGGCCGATGTCGGTTTTCTCCGGGAGGTGTGCCAGCACCCGTCCGTTGCCGTTGACGTTGAAGCGCCACAGTTTCCGGTCTTTGATAAAATAGATCATCTCCGTTTTGCCGTGGAGTACCACGCTGGCGATGTAAATGGCCTTGAAATCGTTCTGGTGGAACTGGTGAAAGAACAGCTCGTTGGGACTCCGGTCGGTGAAATAGGTGACCTGCTTTTCCTCGCCGGTTTCCATGTCCAGGAGCCAGAGGTTGTTGCAGCCGTCGATGGTGCGGATGAAGATCATGCGCCTGTCGTCGGCCAGGACGCTGTTGCTGGTGAAATAGAGCACCATGTCGTCGTGTTTGCCGCCGGTGAGCCGCTTCATGGCATGTTCCCCGATTTCGGCCCGGCTGCCGGGCTGCTGTGCGGCAAGGCCTGTCAGGAAGACCGCCAGCCCGAGCGAAAGAAATATTTTTTTTGCGTTCATAATGTTTCCTGTATGAATCCCTTTGTGAAACCTTTGTGTTCTTTGCGGCTGAATGGTTTTCCGGCCGCAGGGGGACACAAAGGTTACGGAAAGGGGAGGTTCGTGTGAGTTACTGTTCCACGTCGACTTTGTAAACCGCCCGGCGGCCTTCGAAGTCGGAGGTGAAGATGACTGCGCTGGCGGCATGGTTGAAGACGGGATGGGGGTGCGCTTCCTGGGAAGTCCAGCTGGAGCGGTGGCGGCAGAGCGGTTTCACTTTCACCGTTTTCTTTTCCCAGTCGGGCATGAAGAGGGATATCCATTCGCCGCCCCAGCTTTCCTTTTCTCCGGGCAGGACGAAGTGACCGTCGGAAACCAGCATGTGGCCGTTGCTCACAGAGAAGTGACCGTATTTTTTGCACTCCGGCGGCAGCGGTATTTCGGTGATGGTGTAACCGTCAGCAGGGTTGCGGGGGTCGTTGAAGGTGATTCTCCCGATGTATTTCACGCCGTCGACACGGGTGCCGTGATAGATGAGGTGTCCGGTTTCCCGTTCCCAGGTTTCGTGGACGACGCCGTCGTCGCGGCTCCGCCCGTCGCCTTCGGTGCGCAGCTGAATGTGGCGCCGCCCGTCGAAGAGCCACATCCGGCGGATGCCCTGGTCAAAGGCGGTCCATTCGTGATTGTAGAGGATGATGTTGTCGTCCACGGGACTGAACTGTACATGCGTCACCCAGCCGCTGTGAACGACTTCGTCCATGAGCAGGCTGCCGTTGTCGGTGTCGTAGACCAGCAGGCGGGAAGAGAGGTTGCGCTGCTGGACATACCGGTCGATGTCCTTGTGATTGCTGTGGTTGGCGTCCTGGAGGTCGAACGCCCGGTCGTCCACGGCGGAGAGGAGAAACTTGGTTCCCGCCTTGTTGACGTGACAGTTGCCGATGTCCACTTTGGAGGGGAGCGAGGTCAGTACCCGCCCGTTGCCGTTCAGGTCGAAACGCCAGAGTTTCCGGTCTTTCACGAAAAAGACCTTCCCCGTTTCAGCGTGCAGCACCACGGTACCCACGACGAGCGCCGGATAGTCGTGCTGGCGAAACTCGTGAATGGGAAGGGCGTGGGGGCTTGTTTCGGTGAAAAAGGTGATCTGCTTCTCTTCGCCGGTTTCCATGTCCACCGTCCAGATATTGTTGCAGTCATCCACCGTGCGGATAAAGATCATGTGCCTGTCATCGGCCAGGACGCTGTTGCTGGTGAAATAGAGCACCATGTCGTCGTATTTGCCGCCGGTGAGCCGCTTCATGGCGTGTTCGCGGGGCGTGCCGGCCCGGCTGCTGCTTTTCTGTGCCGCGGCCGGACATGTCACAGCCATGCACAAAAGGATAAGGATCGCATTTTTTTTCATCTGTCCGTAATTTGAATTGTTCATTAGTGTTACCATTCCAGTTCTACCCCGACGCCGTCCGGATCATTCTCGAAACTCAGGAAAAGCGTTTTGCCGGTGGAGTCCCAGTCCTGCGTCCATTCCACCGGTGCGCCGTCCGGCCCGGCGACCTTCACCGTATGCGGCGCCGCCGGAAGCAGGACGCGCATGTTATTGGTCGTATGGAGGGGGCTTTTCACCGTAAAGGCATAGGTTTTCTTCCCGCGCTGCTCGTCATACACCCGTGCGGCGGCGGCCAGCACCTGCGGTTTCTTCCTGTCGGGCACCCGCCGGAGGTTATACAGGTAGGCCTGTTCGCCGGGGAGCACTTCCTTGCGCCTGATCACCGGCAGCTGCGAGTCGAACAGGTCGATAAACAGGCCGGATGTCACAAAAGGCTTCCGGTCTATGCCTTCTTCCAGCACGGCCACCAGGTCGAACGGCCCCCGTTCGATGTGGAAACTGTTCTTGAAGACCAGCTTTCCGCCCTTTGCGCTGTTTTCGTAGAGCTGTTTGACGATGTCCACATACTCCTGGTCGTTGTCCTTTTCCATGACAAACTCCTTGGGGTTTTTCCGCATCACGTACACCGTGCCCTTGCCCCGGGAAAAGGCGCCTTCGGCCGCGCCGGCGGGCATGCCCATCAGTTCGAACAGGTGATCGACCGGCCGCTCATACTGCAGGCCGTCCGTATTCCACCATTCCCGGACGGTCTGGAAATCATCGTCGTCGCGACTGCAATACACCAGCACGCCGCCTTTCCCGACCCATTCGGCGATATGCCGGTGGTATTCGGGGTCCATCGGTTTCATGTTGGTATACGACAGGATCAGCACCCGGAGGCCTTCCCAGGCCTTGGCGTAGCCCGTGTTTTCCAGGTGAACGGTGGCCACCGGCACGCCGCGCATCAGCAGGGGCAGCACCTGTCCGTAGAAGCCGGACAGCTGCGGGTCTTCCGCATTGGCCGACATGTTCATCAGCTCGCCGCTGTGGTGCGACGTATTCTGCCCGGCGTGAGGCAGCGGGCGGCGCTGGAACATCAGCGAATTGGCCATCGCCACACCGATGCCGTGCGATCCGCTGACTTTGTTGTCCGACACGGGCATGAAATTCAGCGAATTCATCGTCACCTGAATCTGGGTGGAATACCAGCGGGGGATTTTCTCCCGTTTCTCGCTGTCGGGGCTTGTACGGTAGGTGCCATGGTAGATGCGTCCCGGCCACGGCAGCACCTCGTAGCTGGCCACGGACGGATACAGCATCTGAGCCACGAAGGTGGCTTCATAGCCCCGTTTGAAAAAGCTCCAGTCGTGGGGGATGTCTTCTATCGGGTCGATATTGAAATACAGTTTCCGGCCGGTCGGGCGCGTCATGGATTCCATGGAGCCGTATTCCAGGTAGGCGTTTTCGAACACCCGGGGCTTTTCGATGCCCCTGTAGTAGACCGGTTCGCGGGCGGTGCCCGTCCATATCTGCGCCTGATAGCCGTCGATGCAGGGCATCGACGCCAGGCTGGCTTCGGGGCTGACTACCTGCCAGACCGAATAGTTCACCAGCGAATGGGTGGGAACAAAGCATCTTACGTTCAGCCCCTTGCTTTTCCCGTATTCCTTGGCGAAGGTGCACACGTCTTCGATCGCCCGGTAGAACAGGTGATATTTCAGCTTGTTGGACAGATACGTATTTTCGGGCGATTCGTGCTGCGGGCGCCACGGGAAGCCGTAATACTCCTCATATTCGCGCTTGAAGGCCTCGCTGTAGCCCGAATAGGCAAAATACTCCGGCTCTTCCAGGTAGATGGCGTCGATACCCGCGTCGATCACCTTTTTGATATGCTCCTCCTTCAGGTATTTCAGGAAGTTCTTCGTGGGCACCAGGTAAGGCGTCAGTTCGCCGTGCCAGACCGTATCGCCGGTGGCACGCACCTGTCCTTCGTCGAAATGCGGTTTGCCGTCCCACTGGCCGGTGAAATAATCCTTGTAGTCTCCCCAGGCGATGCCGGTCATGAAGTGCGTGATATACCCCCGGTCGCGCCAGCTTTGCACCTTCTGCTCGAAGGTCAGGTTCCTCGATCCCCTGGCACTGTAAACAATGGCCACATCGGAGCGTATGTCCGTGGTCGGTTCCCAGGGAGAGCTTACCTGGAAAACCGTTTTCTCCCGGTCTTCGGCGGCCGGAGCCTGCGTCTGCGTCTGTGCAGACTGGCAACCCGTCTGGGCCGCCATGATCATGCCTGTTGCCAGGCTGTAAAAAAGTATTCTTTTCATTTCTGACTGATTTTTAATTTACTGTTTATCTGTTCGTTCTGTTATTTCAGTTCCTGTTTGACGGTCAGCGTCTCCCCCGTATCTTCCAGTTCAAGGAAATGCGCCCGTTCCGCGCCGCCGCCGTTGGGCCGGTGGAAGGCGAGGCAGAGTTTGCCGTCGAAGGTTCTGAAGATCATTCCGTGACCGCCGTCCTGGTTGAACAGCGGTTCCGGCTGCTGCTTCCAGGGGCCGGTAATTTTTCCCGTGACCGACTCGGCGATCCCGATCGCATAGCCTTTGTCCGAAAAGCCGGACCATATCATCAGGAGTTTGCCCGATCTGGTGCGGTAAATGAAACAGCCGTCGGTCACGTAGCTTTCCCTTCCCTCCGGCGCCCAGGGTGCGCTCGAGGCACAGAAGAGGCGCAGCGGCCGTCCGGCGGGCGCCGACAGGTCGGGTTTCAGCTGCACGGCTTCCATCGTCCCGTCCGTCATCTGTATCCATTCGTGGCAGAAGACCATCCAGGGCGTGCCGTCTTCGACCCAGAGCGTGCCGTCGAGTGCCATCCAGTCCGGCGGCGTATGCGGCACGCGGTCAAAGGGCAGAAACGGGCCTTCGGGCGTGTCGGCATGGAAAATCTGCGTGCCGCGAAACGTATACGCCGGCCAGCCGGCCTGCTTTTTCTTCCATTCAATGTCGCTGTTGAGCGTGGCGAAAAGATAGCAGCGTCCGTTGTAGCGGTGGACTTCGGGCGCCCATACCGCGCCGGTAATCCAGTTATCTTCGGGCACGGTAAAAACCTGCTGCGGCCCTTCCCACGTTTTCAGGTCCCTGCTTTTGTAGACCGCCACGCCGCCCCGCGTCTCTCCCTCCCGGCCGGCCTGCGACCGGGAGCCATACATATAATATATACCCTTCTGCGCATCCGCCACGACAAACGGGTCGCGGATATAAAGATCGCCGGCAGCCAGCCGGCGCGACTGCCCGCATACCTGCGACACGGAGGTCGCGGATAACAGGCCGGCAAATAAAATCAAACTTATTTTCATGTTCCTTTTTTTCCCAATAGCCGGTTTAAACGTTTAAGCCGGCGGTTTGGTTGCAAAATTACTCTATTTTCAATAGTAACCAACTATTTCCGCGGGAAAGACAGCGTTTTCGCAGTGTTGCGAAAAGTATGCTGCCATATTAGGGAAGCCGACTTCCCCGCATTATACTGCACGCGGATTTGTGCATAAACATTTGTGTATGAACAGGAAATTAGTGATGACAGCCGG